>JAZRFG010000096.1:0-12686 GCA_045661265.1 Eubacteriales bacterium | reverse complement strand
GGACGGGCTCAGGGGGATTTGCAAAGCTGATTGCCAGACGCTTACCTTTGAAAGTGATCATAGCGAAAATGTTTCTGCCAAGGTGAATGCGCTCGCGCTCCCAGCTGCGGGGAACCTTGACACCAAAGGAGCGTGCATAGGTCACAATGGTGCGCCAATACTCTTTGGCATCGTCCTCAGCCAGTGCAAGGCGTGCAGCGAAGCTATAGCTGTAACCGGGGCCATATTGGAAGCTGTTTGTTTGTTCAGCAGAGATCTCCTCGATTTCAGCAGCAAGCTCAACTGTGCTCTCCTGCTCGTCGGCGTGAGTTTCTTTGACAACAAGGTCCTCGTGTTCAGCGGGGGCGTCGTGTGCGACAAGCTCTTCGGGGGTGCCGTAGATCTCGTCGTAGTCTGCCACCTTCAGCTCGTAGATATAAAGCAGGCCGGCGGGGCCGGGAATGGTGAAGCGGGCACAGGTGTGATCCTCGTTTTCGTGCATCAAAACGGGGGAGTTGATGGTATCGCGGATCTCCAGCATCTCATTGAAGCTGTTCACGTAAAGCACTTGATAACCGTCGGTATTGAAAGGGTTTTGAATGCATTGGATAAAGGAGCGGTAGGCAGAAAGCAGCTT
The DNA here is from genome assembly GCA_045661265.1 of Eubacteriales bacterium. Classification (GTDB taxonomy): domain Bacteria; phylum Bacillota; class Clostridia; order Oscillospirales; family CAG-272; genus Firm-07. Next base: position 12,070 of record JAZRFG010000096.1, on the reverse strand, counting down.
TTTGAGCTTGATGGAATAGGAGATGTCCTTGTTGCGGGTCAACAGGGCAACAAGAACGAAGGCAAGCAGCAGCACAATGTCGGAAATGCCGCATACTGTAAGGGCGTTGATCAGCAGCTCGCGGGGAGCGTCGCTCTCACAGGCAAGGATCTTGCTTTCGGCACTCGGCACGGTAGAGGACATTTCAACGTTGACCGTTTTTCCGGTCAGGGGAACGGAAAGGGTAATGACGTATTCGCTTTGCTCGCTTTCGCGGAAATCCTCGCAAAGACTGAGCACCGAAACGTGCATTCTGGTGATCAGGCGGCTTTGCGCGCCCGAGAGCGCATAGGTCTTGGTAAAGCTTTCTGCAAGCTCGTTGTAATAGGCATAGTCAACAGCAGCTGCTTGCGTGATTGTAAGCTTGCTGCCTGCGTTTTGCGTTAGTGTTTGCTTTTCCTTTACAGGGAAGGTTGGATCGTAGATCGCGGCACCGGTGCTTGCATCGGTGATCAGCAGCTGCGTATCCAGCCAGTAGGAGTACTGATAGCTCACGTTTTGCGCCTGTGTTTGAAGCGTATAGCTGAAGTGGGCGTTTATACCATCGATCAGGGAAGCAACGTAGGATTGTCCCGAAGGCAGGGAAGCAGAGGAATAGAAGTCGTTGGGCTTCAGATCCACCGTATAATCCAGCGAGCCCTGCTCTGTGTAGTTGATGTAGATGGTCTTATTTATCTGATAAAGCGCAAAACCCACCACGGTGACCGCAAGCGTCACCACGACCAGCAGGATAGCCAGTGTGGTCAGCGCAATGCGCCGTCTGCGGCGGTAATTGGCTCTTCGTTTTCTTTCTGATTCTGACATGAATTCACCTCACGATCCTGATTCGAATATGCGGCGCATCCAAAGGGAGGCGTAGCCGATACCCGAAATCTTGAAATCGGTAATTCCAACAATGTCGTTTTTTGTGATAAATCCGGCATCTCGGTTTTCGTTGGCGTCACCCTTAGTGTAATAGCGGGTTTCGCCGTTTACGTGCGTGATCTCTACCACGCGATGAACGATGTGCGCGCGATCGCGCTGGAAAATGATGATGTCGCCTTCCCCGATATCTTGCCCCTCATAGCGCTCGTAAACGATCGCATCGCCAACGTTGAGCTCGCCCGTCATACTGGGCGTGGCGATTACGATAGTATTGTAATGGAATTGCCCGCTTACCAGTGCCATAACCGCCGTGACGAGAACGAGCGAGAGCAGTGCCGAGATCAGTCCCACCCACTTTTTGCGGGGGGAGGCCGTGGCGCGCTTTGCTTGTTTTTCGAACAGTAACCGCAGGAACAGCAAAAGCACAAGTGGAAGCAGAATGGCGGCAAATGCCACCAGTACGTCCGGTATATCGGGGGAAATGGAGATCCAATAGGGAACAAACAGGAGCAAAAGACGGGTGGCGATGCAGGGGAGCGCCCCGTGCCGCGCCGAAACGAAATGATAGAGTGTGCCAGCGGATATCGCGGGCAGTAGCGAGAGTGCCACAGTATCCATCAGCGCGTTGAAGTGGGAAAAATCGGCAAGCCCCCCCGTGATACACAGCTCACCAAGGAGCGCGATCAAAAAAGAGAGGGCGGAGGCGGCGCGATCTTCTTGAGAAAGCAATACGCGCCGCAAGAGCTCCGATGCTACGATAATGGTTGCTGCGGGAAGGAGTGTGCGAAAAAGGGCGGTGATCGAGAACGGAACCGTATTTTTTACAAATCCCAGCCAAAGCCCAGAAAGATAAAACAGAGTAAAGCCGGTAAGGGCAAAGATCAGCATCAGCAACAGGACTGTTTTGCGGTGGATCGATGGCGCGCGGCGCTTTTTGATCCAAAGCAAAGCTACAAGGGCGGCAAGCCCCAGCCAAATGGCGGCAACAATGCCACACAGGTGGCTATCCAGCATAGCGATGGGGAACAGACCCGCCGCGCAAAGCGCGGCAAGCACATATAAAATTTTCTTGTCGCGCGGCACGGCGGTTCCCCCTTTTTACTTTAGAACGATGTATGTTGCTTTATGGCAACGACTGCTTTAAGTGCCGCTGCCCGTATGGGTGGCGGTGACCGCATTTGCGGTGAAGGTAAGGGTAAAGTTGGCGGCGTGGCTTACGCTTTCGTCAGTGACGGACGCCTTCAGCGTCACGGTAACGACCAGGTAGACAGCGTGCTGAGGGGGAAGGTCCGTTACAGACTTAGCGTCAGCGGCAATCGTTACGCTGTGGTCGTCATCATCCAGTGCGGCGTTGCCGTCAGTGTCCTCTACAAATTTATAGGAAACCTCATAGAAAGCCTCGGGATTGGTGAAGGCACCGTTCGCTCCCGCGAGAGAAAACTCGGGGGTGACGATCTCTGCGTGAGTCTGGTTTGCGGCAAGCTCCTCGTTTTTGATCTTAAACTTGGCGGTTGCCTTATCTCCGACGTTTTTCAAAGAGTCAGTTTCCATATTCGCCGTCAGGGATTTGGTGACTCCCGTAGCAGCCGAAAGGGTGGCAACTGTGCACATGTTGGTGCTGTCATCTTCGTTTTTGGTCGGGATTTCGGCGCCGACGAACCACACCTCAAGAGAGCTTCTGGCGCCCGCGTGCAGGGTGCCGTTCACCGTCATTTCGTGGGTCATGGCCGCGTAACCGAAGCCAATGATCAGGCAAGCGCAAAGCACAAAGGCAACGATGGCAGTTCTTCTCATTTTCATAACGTATTCTCCTTTTACACATTGATTTTTAACAATCGGTTCGGTTCCGTCACACCGATGTTTAATTTTATTATACACGCGCTCGCGCGCCTTGTCAAGATTTTTCGACAGAAAATCCATACCCGTCCCCCCCGGTATTGACAGTATCGCAAAAAAGTGATAAAATTGAGGTAAATCCGATCAAAAAGAAGAAAAAAGGGGGGGCGTGCCGTGAAAAAAGCAATGATTGCACTTTTTCTTGTTTTTTCCTTCTCGTTTGTGCTGATCGGCTATGCCGCCCTTGCGGGTGAGCTTTCCGTTGGGGGAAGCGTTTCGGCCGTTGCGCCGCCCAGGGGGATCTTTATCATAGGCGTAGAGGTCGTGGCGTCGCAGGGTGTGACCGATGTGGAGAGCGGATATACCAGCCCCACCAATCTGCGCTCGGTGGTGAGTGCGACCGGCGGAGGCAGTATCACCTACAAAATAACGGTTGAAAACAACAGTGACGTGACGTATTGGTACCGCGAAGCTGCCTATCTTCCGGATCTTGCCGACACCAACAACGCGCTTCTTGGCAGTGGTGACGGTGTCACCATTACGGTGAAGGATAAGCTGGCGGATGAGGGGACCACCTTTGACAACGAGGACTGGGTCCACGCCCACTCAACGCGTGATTTTTATGCTGTTTATAGCTTTGGGTCAGCTGCCACGGGGAACGTAACCACCTTGGTGAATTTCAGCTTTGGCGGAAAGATCGCCTCCTACGCGGACGAGGTCCTTGCTATTTTGAGTGACCCCGAAAAGTATGAAACGATCTCGGGGGCGTTTGATGCCGCTTATTCCGAGTACGGAACGACTGTGCTTTCCAATGTGGGTGCGGACGTGGCGCTTTTCAACACGCTTTTCGGCAGTGATATGACGCTGGACGACAAGCCCGTTCGGGTCGTGATACAGCGCAGCAACGTAGACGGTAAAACCACCGGTGACAGCTATGCCGGCGGATCTCCCTCGGGGTGTGAATATACGATCTATGTCACGACCGAGGACCTGTCGGGAAATCCGACTGTTTTCGCGGTGTCCTACACCAAGAATGCCAATGGGGAATGGACGCAGATCGGCGAGCTTTATGAGGGCACAACCCCCCTGGGCACCTATATTGACAGCACAGGCGAAAGCTATTATTCGCTCGACATCGATAAGTGGGTCGCCGTGCCGAAAACCTATACCGTATTCACTTATAATGGGCAATCCGTTACCTACAAGGTCAATCAGCAATACGGCAACTCCTATCAGCAGCAGTATAAGCTGCAGGATCTGATGTCGATGAAGGACCAGGAGCTTTATAATCAGCTGAATAATCACCAGATCCTCAAGGACGTATATCAGATCCTGTTCGTGCAGCACGTGGGCTCCACCGCACCCGAGATCCTTTTGCTGCGTGCGGCATACGACGATGCGCTGCGCTTCTATGAGATGAGAAACACAGGTCAGGAATTTTCCTTGAGTAATACGGCGACGCGCGCGGAGCTGCTGTCGAGCGTAGAGGCACTGGCAAAGGCTATGGAATACTATCAGCAGGTGCATGATACGAATCATACCTGACATGCCTTTCGCCATGACGCAGGAAAAAGCGTGGCTAGACTTGCAAGTTTTCACAAAATCTGTTATAATAAGGGCGTGCCGATCGGCACGCCCTTATTTGTCATCAAAGGAGAAGAGCTATGAGTATTGTAAAAAATGATCCCAAGCACAAAAATGGGCTTCTGCAGGCCATTCGCGCGCAGCTCGAGCACCGCGCCTTTTGGCTGTATCTGCTTTGCGACGAGGCAAAGAAGCGTGGATTGGACCCCCGCGATTTTGCCAGCGCCGCCATCAAGCGCTGTGGACTTTCCCAGGGCGCGGATCTGGTCAAAAAAGGGAATACCGACAGCTTGAAGGGTTTGCATAAGACATTGTTCACGCTCCCCGCGCGCTTTGTGTTTGAAATGAAGATTCTGGAGTCTACCGACGATAAGCTTTCCATCGATTTCCACTATTGCCCCTTAGTCAAGGCGTGGCAGAAGGCGGGCTGCACCGACGAGGAGATCGCCATGCTTTGTGACATCGCAATGTGCGGTGACCACGGCATCGGCGAGTGCTATGGCAGCGTGCTGGAGCTGCCCAAGTGCATTGCAAAGGGTGACGATGTCTGTTCTCTGCGCTACCGCAAAAAAGAGAATATCCCCCAAGACGGTGCGGAAAAAGTCGAAGAATAAGCCCCGGGAGAAGAAGATATGTTTGATTTCAAGGGTAAGGTGGCCGTGGTGACAGGTGGCGCGCGCGGCATTGGCAAATGCATTCGCGAGCAATTTGAAAGGGCGGGTGCCACGGTCTGCGTGATCGACCTTTTGGACAACGATTACTTCGTGGGAGATCTCGCGGGCAAGGGGACGCTGGAGCGCTTCGCCGCCAAGGTGATCGCCGATCACGGTCACGTGGATTTCCTCATCAATAACGCCGCACCGAGAATGTGCGGTGTGAGCGAGGGGAGCTATGAGGACTATGAGGACGCGTTGCGCGTAGGCGTGATCGCGCCGCTGTATCTTGCCAAGCTTTTTGAGCCGCATTTCGGCAAGGGCGCGAGCATCGTCAACATCTCCTCGTCCCGCGACCGTATGAGCCAGCCGCAGACCGAGAGCTACGCGGCGGCAAAGGGCGGCATCGCGGCGCTGACGCACGCGCTCTCTGTCAGCTTTGCAGGGAAGGTGCGCGTGAACTCGATCTCGCCCGGCTGGATCGATAACGCCTATCGGGTGTACGAGGGCGCGGACGCCGCGCAACAGCCCGCAGGGCGCGTCGGTATCCCGCCCGATATTGCCAATATGGTGTTGTATCTTTGCTCGGATCTGGCGGGCTTTATCACGGGCGAGAATATCTGCATCGACGGCGGTATGACAAGACATATGATCTATCACGGCGACCACGGCTGGACGCTGGATACGGAAAAAATGTGAAACAAAAATCAAAAAAGGGACGCCGCTTGGCGTCCCTTTTTGCTTGGTGGAATAGAGATTCTTTGCCGCAATCGGCGAAAGTGCTCGCCTTGGTCGCTTACAAGCAAGACTTGACACGCCTGTGCGGCGAGCGCCGCACCGAGGAGCTGTTCCGCAAAGCACTGCAAAATGCGGGCGTGAGCTATGCCGTGGACGAGCTGAAACGCACGGCTGCGGAAAATGCGCAGACTGATGCCGAAAATGGTGCTGAAAGCGTTGACGAAAGCGGCGAATTGCGGTATAATAAAAAGGACAATTATACGGCACTTCGTGGCTGGGCGGAAGGTGTTTTGTCGGAAGAAGATCGCCGTCTTTTGAGAGGGAAGATATCCGAGGCAGAAGCAAGCGGATTTGAGGCACACCCCCAGCTTTCGGATGGTAGCTATTTGTTTGATGTCAATAACAAAATAGTTTTTGTGAGCGGCGATTTTGACATGCCCGTTTATGAAGCAGTTGTGGATATCAATACCGATAACGCTACCACGGCAAGTAAAATTAGAAAGGATATCGAAGATGCAACTTACGGAAAAAGATACTCGTGCGCTGCGTTCCTCGAAATTGCTGAGGATTACTACGGAGAGGAAATTCTCACAGTCTACCGTAGAGAGGATTGGACTGGTTCTTCGGCCGACGCGCAAGGACGCTATCCAACACGACCGGATGGTTATAAAGATTTTGGATATAGTTCAGAGCAGCGCTACGGAAGAAGAAGTGCTGGAGAAGCTGAAAACTCTGTAACTCAAAAGAGGCCATCCATTAAGCCCGTTTCCCAAGCCTTTACCGACGTCACAGGTAAGGAGCGTATTGTGCTTGGTGCAGGCGAGGGGCGCTATATGGTGGATGGATCCATCAAAAATCGGAATTTTATTTTCGACAGCCCCGAGGCGGCGATTGAAGCTGAAAACGATAGCTTGATCAAGGGCTATGCAAGGGAGTTTTTCTTGTCGCCTGCGGAGGTGAGAAGAAAATTGGTTGCAGATCCCGATTTGCTTTCCAGGGCACAGGATAACGGCATCCGCTTCTCTCGCCGCGCTGCTGAAATACAGCGGATATTCTGCGTAAAACAAAAAAGGAGAGGGTGACCTTTCCTTTTTTGTATGCGTGTTTCTTGTGGCAAAAAATTAGGTACGAAATTAGGTACGGAAATAAAATTTGGGGTACTGTATGTCGTGCATTTAAGTGCGCGGTGCATACTGTTTGCACAAAATGAAAGCGGTGGAAATGTGACAAATAAACAAAAAACCGTGGAAAAACCACGGTTTTTGTGTATTGGTGGAGCATAGGGGATTCGAACCCCTGACCCCAACACTGCCAGTGTTGTGCGCTCCCAACTGCGCTAATGCCCCGTATTCAACAGATGACATTATATCAAAAAGAGTGGCAGTTGTCAATACCTTTTTTTGAATTTTTGCGGCAGATCGGTCAAATTTTTCCCTTGACCACCCCAAGCGCTGTGTCAAAGGAGGCGGGCGTGGTGGCAAGCACGGAGGAACAGGTGTAAGCGCAAAGCTCGTTGCCGTCAAAGTCGGTGACGGTGCCGCCCGCTTCGCTGAGGATCAGCATACCCGCGGCAAAGTCCCAGGGGAACAGGGTCGGCTCGCAGTACACGTCAAGCTCGCCGCACGCCACGGCGCAAAGCTCCAGCGCGGCGGAGCCGATGCGTCGTATGTCGCCGAAATGCGTGAGAAGCCCGCGCGTGATCTCGGTCACGGGCTCAAGCATCGTGTCGCGGTGATAGGGCGAGGTGCCAAGCGAGGCGATCGCCATGGCGGGCTCGCGGTCGGACACGGAGATCTTTTGGTGATTGCAGTACGCGCCACCGCCCGCCAGCGCGGCGTAATAGCGGTCGGCGTAAGGGTCGTAAATCGCACCGTATACGGGCTTTTTGTTTTTCAGAAGCGCCACGGAGATGCAGGAAGCGCGGCGGCCGAGCATAAAATTCATCGTGCCGTCAATGGGGTCGATCACGAAGGTGTAGCCGTCCCCCACGGGGTTGTCACCCTCGCCCTCCTCCTCGGCAAGAAAGGTGGCATCGGGCATGAGTGCAGAGAGCTTTTCTTCCAAAAAGCGCTGTACGCGCACGTCATATTCCGTCACGAAATTGGCGGTGCCCGCCTTTTGCTTCACGTGCAGGCGGTGGGCGTCTGCCTCCAGCATAATGCTTGCGGCGTCGCGGATGATCTGCTCGATCTCCTCTGCGGGGATCTGCGCGGTTACCTCGGTAGAAAGTCTTTTCACGTCGTTCATAAGGAGCGCTCCTTTTTTGCGGTGTCGTTGCCATTATTATAATACAACGGCGGCGGAAAAGCAAGGTGCGGCGCCGATTTTTTAGCAATATTCGCGCAGCGTTTCCAGCGCCGCCTTTTCAATGCGGCTGACGTAGGAGCGCGAGATGTTCAGCTTTTGCGCCACCTCGCGCTGGGTGAGTGGCTCCTTTCCCGTAAGACCGTAGCGCAGCACGATGACCTCGCGCTCACGCTCGTCAAGCACGGTGGCAACAAGCCGCCGCACCGCCGCGTTTTTGATGTGTGTGTCCGCTTCCTCGGCCACGTTGTCCTCGGTGGCGATCACGTCCATATAGGTGAGGGGATTGCCGTCGCGGTCAACGTCGATGGTCTCGTGGATCGACACCTCGGCGGAAAGCTTTTTTTGCGAGCGGAAGAACATCAATATCTCGTTTTGAATGCATTTTGCCGCGTAGGTGGCGAATTTCACGCCGGTTTCGCTTTTGAAGCTGTCCACTGCCTTGATAAGGCCGATGCTGCCGATGGACACAAGATCCTCTTGATTTTTGGCGGTGCTGTAATACTTTTTCACGATGTGCGACACAAGGCGCAGGTTGTGCAGGATCAGCTTTTCTCTGGCATCAGCGTCGCCCGCGCGGTGCGCCTCAAAGCACGCGCGCTCCTCGTCGGCGGAAAGTGGTGGGGGGAATGACTGCGGCGAGCCGATGCCAAGCAGCAGATGTACGGTGTTCAAAAATAGCGAAAAAAGTCCGGAAAACAAGCGAAATCACCTCCGATTGCAATATATGAGCGGGAGGTTGTACGAAATGTCACGCGGCGAAGCACCAGTTGGCGCTATTTTCTTTTTTCGCATCTTGACACGCGCAGGAAAGCTGGTTATAATTATAACAAGCTCATTCTATGCCCTTGGAGGTAAGCTATGACGAAATTGATCGGCAATGCCGTTGTGGGACAGTCGGGTGGTCCTACCGCTGCCATTAACGCGACGCTGGCGGGCGTGATCCGCGGCGTAAAGGAAGACGTGGCGTGCGGCGCTATCAAGACGCTGTACGGCATGAAAAACGGCGTGCAGGGGCTTCTGGAGGAGCGTCTGGTGGATCTCACCGCTTTTTTTGATTGCGAGGAAAAGATTGATATGCTCGAGCACACGCCCGCCGCGGCGCTGGGCTCCTGCCGCAAAAAGCTCCCCAAGATCGGCGAGAACGACGCCGTGTTTGAAAAGCTGCTTGCCATCTTCAAAAAGTACGATATTCGCTACTTTTTCTATATTGGCGGCAACGACTCGATGGATACCGTGGCCAAGCTTTCCGCTTACACCAAGGATCACGATTACGAAATGCGGATCATGGGCGTGCCCAAAACTGTGGACAACGACCTTGTCGTGACCGACCACACCCCCGGCTTCGGCTCCGCCGCCAAGTATATTGCCGTCACGATGCAGGAGATCATCCGCGACTGTGCCGTGTATACCATTCCCGCCGTGACCATCGTGGAGATCATGGGTCGCGACGCGGGCTGGCTCACTGCCGCCGCCGGCATTGGCCGCGTAGCAGGGGGCGTTGCTCCCGATCTGATCTACTTGCCCGAGCGTGCATTCAATAAGGACGAGTTCTTCGAGGATCTGCGCGCGAAGCTCGCCGAAAAGCCCAACGTGGTAATCGCCGTTTCCGAGGGTATCCGCTTCGCGGACGGCACCTACGTGTGCGAGGGCTTTGGCGTGGCGTCGGTGGACGCTTTCGGTCACAAGCAGCTCTCCGGCACGGGCAAGGCGCTGGAATACGCCGTGAAGAACGAGTTTGGCTGCAAGGTGCGCTCCATCGAGCTGAATTTGCCTCAGCGCTGTGCCGCACACGTGGCGTCTGCCACCGACCTTGCTGAGGCGGTTGCTGTTGGTCGCGCCGCCGTGAAGGCCGTGGGAGAGGGCGTGACGCGCGAGATGATGACCATTGTCCGCAAGTCCACCACCCCTTACGTCTTCGAGGTCGGACACAACGATATTTCCGTGATCGCCAACCAAGTGAAGCACGTGCCCGCCGAGTTCATCAACGCGCGTGGTAATAACGTGACCGACGAGTGCGCCACCTATCTGATGCCTCTCATTGAGGGCGAGGCCGCACCCAAGTACAAGAACGGCATTCCGCAGTTTCTGATTATCCAATAACAAGCACAAAAAGGCGGCTTTGGCCGCCTTTTTTACATATTTTTCGCGGTACGCGGGCATACTTTTCCTATCAAGCGTGCGGGAGGGAAGTATGGTAAGGATCGGAGAGGATTACGCGCAAAACGTCGCGCATTTTGAAGAAAAGCTTCGTGTGAGCGAGAATTTCGACGTCATCAAAAAGGTCTTGAAGATCGCGGACGGGGAAGTGACACTGTTTTACGTGGACGGGCTCATCAAGGACGGCGCGATGCAAAAGCTGTTCATCTATTTGCTTTCACTCAAAAAGTTGCCACCCAGCGCGGATGCGTTTTTAGAGCAAAATATGCCCTACGTCGAGTGTGACGTGACCGAGGACGAGGAATTGATGCTGCAAATGGTGCTTTCCGGCGCCACCTTGATGCTTGGCAGCAGCTTTGGTGCTTGCGCGATGATCATCGACGCGCGCACCTATCCCGCGCGCGACACGGCAGAGCCGGAAAACGACCGCGTGATGCGCGGCGCGCGCGACGGCTTTGTGGAAACGCTGATCTTCAACACGGCGCTCATTCGCCGTCGCATTCGCGACGTGACGCTAACGATGCAGTATCACAGCGTCGGGAAAGCGTCGAAAAGCGACGTGGTGGTGGCTTATATGTCGGATCGCGCCGATCCCAAGCTGGTGAAATATATCACCGAAAAGATCGAGAGCTTGCAGACGGATGCGCTCACGATGGGGCATCAGTCCCTTGCCGAAACGCTGATCAAAACAAGGTGGTACAACCCTTTCCCGAAGATCCGCTATACCGAGCGCCCCGACACCACGGCGGCGCATCTTTTGGAGGGGAGCGTGGCGGTGCTGCTGGACAACTCCCCCTCGGTGATGATCCTGCCTACCTCGATCTTCACCTTTTTGCAGGAAACGAACGATTTTTACCTGCCGCCCCTCACGGGCACCTATCTGCGCGTGGTGCGCCACGCGGTCTTTTGGCTCACGCTTTTCCTCACGCCCGTGTGGTTTTTGGGGTGCTTAAATCCCGAATTGGTGCCACAATGGTTGCAGTTTGCCCTGCCTGAGGAGCGCGGAATCGTGCCCATCTTTTTACAACTGCTACTGGCGGAATTTGTGATAGACGGGCTGCGTATGGCGTCGATGAACACGCCGGATATGCTCGCGAACTCGCTTTCCGTCGTTGGGGGATTGATCCTTGGCGAGTTCGCGGTGGACGCGGGTTGGCTGATCCCCGAGGTGATTTTGTATATGGCATTCGTGGCGATCGCCAACTTCACACAGACGAGCTTTGAACTTGGCTATGCGCTCAAATTTATGCGGATACTGCTGCTGACCCTGATCGCATTTTTCAATATCTGGGGCTTTGTCGCGGGCGTAGGCATTATTCTGGTGCTGATCGTCAGCAACCGCACCGTCAACGGCACACACAGCTATCTCTACCCGCTGATCCCTTTTTCGGGGCGGGCGTTGCTCTCGCTTTTCGTGCGTCGAAAAAAGAAAACTTGACTTCCCGCGCAAAATTTGCTATACTTTTGTTAGGGAATGAGAGGTGTAGCGAATGAAAAAGCATTGGCATATCTGGGTCGGCACGGGAGCGATCTTGCTCGCCGTGCTGGCGGTGTTAGGTGTGATTTTCTTGCCCCGTATGGCGGCTAAATCTGACATGAAGGAGCTTCTTTTGCTCGCGTCCGCCCCCGAGGCGCAGTACGTGAGGTTGGTGGACCCTGCCTTTAAACACGAGGGGTTCCTTGCGGGCGAGGGGCGGGAGCTTGAACTCTCGGGTGAGCTTTTGGACAGCACACGCGCGGCGCTGTCGGCACTTGCCGAGGACTTTTCCTATAAGGAAAAGGGAAGCGCGCTTACGGGGGCATTTGGTCTGCACCTGCTGATCAAGACCGCCGAGGGCGAGATTTTGAAGCTGTATCTGAACGAAACCGATTTTTACGCGGAGCTCAAGGGT
>JAZRFG010000095.1:0-3706 GCA_045661265.1 Eubacteriales bacterium | reverse complement strand
GAGCCGCAGATCCTGTTTCTGGATGAGCCGACGCTGGGACTTGACGTGCTGGCGCGCCACGAGCTCTGGGAGCAGATCCGCGCGCTGAGAGGAAAGACCACCGTGATCCTGACCACCCACTATTTAGAGGAAGCCGAGCAGCTGTGTGACCGCGTGGCGATCCTTGCGGGTGGAAAGCTGATTACCCTGGGAACGGCATCGCAAATCAAGGCGCTGGCAGGCAAGGAAAGCTTTGAGGACGCCTTTGTGACGCTTTGCGCGAAGGGGGTGCAGACATGAGAGCATTTGTCTTTACCAAGCGCTGCTTGCGCGAGGTCCTGCGCGACCCGCTGACGCTCTTTTTCGGCGTAGCGTTCCCCGTCATTTTGTTTGTTTTGCTTTCTGTGATGAACCTGAATATTCCCGCCGAGGCGGGGATGAAGATGTTCGACATCGAAATGCTGCTGCCGGGTGTCATCGTCTTCGGCTTTTCCTTCCTTGCCCTCTTTGGCGGAATGTTACTGGCGGGCGACCGCGAGACCGCATTTCTCACGCGCCTTTTCACCTCGCCGTTGCGTGCGTGTGATTTCATTGCGGGCTACTCGCTCCCGCTTTTCCCCGTGGGGCTCGCGCAAGCCGTGACCTGCGTACTGGTCGGCTTCATCTTCGGCCTTTCCCCCACGCTTCACATCTTGACGATGCTGCTTTTTCTCATACCGTCTATGCTCCTTTTTGTCGGTGTCGGACTTTTGGTGGGCTCGCTACTCCACTTCCGTCAGGTCGGTTCGATCTGCGGCGCGCTGCTTACCAACGTGGCGGCGTGGCTCTCGGGCACGTGGTTCTCGCTTGATCTTCTCGGCGAGGGCTTTAAGGCCTTTGCCTACTGTCTGCCCTTTGCCAACGCAGTGGACGCCGCCCGCGCGGCGCTCGCGGGAGATCTTGCAGGCGCGCTCGGCTACGTGTGGATCGTGTGTATCTACGCGCTCGTCGCTTGCGTGGGCGCCATTCTCGTGTTCCGCAAAAAAATGAAGGTGTAAAACACAAAAAAAGACCGCGAAAGCGTTCTTTTTTGTTTCTTATTCGACGCTGCGGTAGCCGCAACGGCGCAGGAGCGTTTCGACGTTGGGAGCGGCATTTACCGCACGGATATGCAGCGCGGGCAGTTGGGCGGCAAGCACCGAGAACAGCTCGTGCGCGAAGTCGGGGCCGATCTCCTCGGCGCCCGCAAAGTCCAGCTCTGCCTCGCGGAAGTCGGCAAGCACCGCGCCAAGACGGCGCGCCTCGGAGCGGGAGATCGGGCTCTCGCCGCCGAAGAAGCGCAGCACGGGGATCTCGGTGCGCACAAACCCCGCCTCGGGATCGACGTACTTTTCCATCACCCAGGAAAGCTCGCGGTCGCTGTCGTTGGCAAGCGCCATCTGCACCGCCGTGCCGCGGAAGCGCTCGGCGCTCTCCTCCTCGTCCTCGCCCACGGGGCTGAACAGCTGATTTTCAGAGCGGATGACAAAATGATCCATCAGGCGGGACACGAAGAAAATGCCCTGCCCCGCGTGTGCTGCAGGGTCGCTTGTATAGCCGCCTGCAAAAAGCTGTGCGGCCGCCTCGGCGGAAGTGATGCTCTCCCCGATTTTCTCGCGCACGTCCTGCTGAATGCGGCGGAAAATACCCGTGCCGTTATCCAGAATACCAATGATGGTGCAAAGGCGGTTGCGGCTCACCACGCACACGATCGCGGACGCCTTGGAATGCTCCAGGGCATTGTTGAGCATCGCCGTCACGGCATAGCGCCAGATCTTCTGCACGTTCGCCGGCAAGTGCGAGAGCAAGGGCGCGATATCACGCGCGAAGAAGCGATCCTCGGAGCGCTCGCGCAAGGGATCAAGCGTGAAGCGCGCGGTCTTATAGACAACGCGGTAAGGCATCGAGCCGCCAACACGCTCCACTTCGCCGTTATTTTGCAAAGTAGTCAAATAATTATATACGGTAGATTTGGACACACCGAATTTTTCCATCGTGCGCTCGACAAAGTCCTTTTCCTCGTCCGAGATGCACTGCAGCAAGAACTTTTCCGCCAACAGACGTTCGCTTTTTTTCATACCCGAAAGCTCCTTTACGAAAGCAAGATTACAGGTATAGTATACTGCCATTTTTCCACTCTGTCAATAGAATTTTCCAATTTTTTATCTGTTTTTTTCTATTTTGTTCTATTTTTTATCCAAATCCGTTCCACAAATAGCGAAAAAGATTACAATCCAGCTCTTTCGTGCTTTTTTACGCTAAGGTCTGTGAGCTTTAATAACAGCTTGGAAAAGGGCAATAATATCACCGCGGCGAGCAGGTTGAACACCGTGTGCACGATCGCCACGCCCGCCGCATCCACGACGCGCTCACCCTGCACCGCGCCGCCACCGAGCAACAAGTAAAACGCGCTCAACAGGATCGCGGCGCCGATCACGTTGAAATACAGATGCAAGAGCGCCGCGCGCCGCGCGTTGCGGCCGGTGCCGAGCCCCGAGAGCAGTGCGGTCACACAGGTGCCGATATTCTGACCCATCACGATCGGAACAACCGTGCCAAGGGTCACGCTCCCCGTTGCACAAAGCGCTTGCAGCACGCCAACGGACGCGGACGAGGATTGCATCAGCGCCGTAAGCAGCGCGCCGAGCAAAAGCCCCACAATCGGATTTTGGAACGCTACGAAGAGCTGCGCAAAGCGCGGCGACTCGGCAAGCGGCGCCACGGCGGCGCTCATTTGGTTCATTCCCGCAAACAAAAGCCCAAACCCGAACAGCACCGTACCCAGCGTCCGCCTTTTTTCCGTGCCGTGTGCAGTAAACAAAAGCACCACTCCCACAAGAGCGAGCAGCGGCGCCAGTGTGCTCGGCTTAAAAAATTGCAACAGCGGCACGCCCTCTGAAACGCCCGCAAGAGAGAGCAACCACGCCGTTACCGTGGTGCCGAGATTGGCCCCTATGATCACGCCGACGGCGTTTGTGAGAGGCATAATGCCGCCGTTAACAAAGCCCACAACCATCACCGTGGTGGCGGACGAGGACTGCAACGCCGCCGTGACGAGTGTGCCGAGCAAAAGAGCGCGAAAGGGCGTGCGCGAAAAGCGGGAAAGAAAGCCCGAAAGGCGCCCGCCGGCGAGCGCGCGCAAGCCGTCGCTTAGTTCTCGCATTCCGTAAAGAAAAAAGGAAAGCCCCGCCAAAAATGTGAGTATCGCTCCCATACCTGTCCCCCAAAATCTTCCATAAATAAAATACGCGCGGGCACGCGCGATGCACGGCCCCTCTCAAAAAGCGGGGCCGCGCCATCAAAGCGCGGCCCCTTAGGTCGATCTTTACTGATTACTTGGTCATGCCCTGCTCGTAGGACTCGATCATCTTCTTGACCATCTGACCGCCGATGCTGCCTGCCTGACGGGCAGTCAGATCGCCGTTGTAGCCCTGCTGAAGGTTCACGCCCACTTCGCTGGCTGCCTGCTGCTTGAATTGCTCAAGCGCCTTCTTTGCCTGCTTGTTTGCCATTTTTTGCTCCTTCGCCCGCGCTCCGTCATCAGGAAACACCTCTGTCGCCTTGCGCCGTGCGTGGGCTTTATCTATTTTCAAGAGCACTCCTGCCCACGCCGTCGCGTCAGCACTTGCGCTCCGAGATATATTGTGCGCCGGTGCACATCACTTATGTTTGGCAATTTTTATCGCAGAAAGCAACATTTTATGCCAAT
>JAZRFG010000094.1:0-6296 GCA_045661265.1 Eubacteriales bacterium | reverse complement strand
TGTCAGCGCTTTGATTTCCGCCGTATTGCCACGCCCGTGCTTGCCGCGCGCGTGTCGCATATTGCAAAAGAAGAGGGCTTCACCCTCACCCCCGATGCCGCCGAGCGCATCGCCAAATCCGCACAGGGCGGTATGCGCGATGCCATCAGCTTACTGGAGCTTTGTGCCGGCACCCGCCGCGACATTGACGTCGGCGTGGTGAACGAAATGATGGGTTCGGGCGGGCGCGAGGCGATGCTCCCCTTGGTGCGCGCCATTCTTTCGGCAAATTACGACGCGGTCTTTTCCGCGATCGACGACGCGGTCGCGTCCTCGCGGGACCTTTCCGTCTTTTGGCAGGATCTGCTTGCCATCTACCGCGACGTGCTGGTGATCAAGACCACCAGTGCCGCGGCAAAATATCTGGATCTTTCCGATGCCGAGCAAGCACAGCTTGAGGAGCTGGCGAGTGCGATCCCCAAGGCGACGCTGCTGGCGCACTGCCGCTTGCTGGAGGACGCATTCCAGGCGATGCTGAGGGCCAACGCCGTGAAGCGTATCGTCGCGGAGCTCACGCTGGTGAGAATGTGTGACCCCGCACTGGATACCTCGCCCGAGGGGATGCTTTCCCGCATCGAGCGACTGGAGGAGGCCGTGGCAGGCATTCCGATGCCGCTCGCCGTGCCGTCCCCCGCACCTCTTGCGCCCGAGGTGCCCGCCGCCACGGCTCCTGCGCCTGCGGCGCGTAAGACCGAAGCACCCAAGGCGCCCCAAGCACCCGCACCGAGTGCGCCGAGCGCGCCGATAACCCCCGCAACGGGGCGAGTTTTGCACCGCATTCGCGGCTTTATGAACTGCGTGGAGCGTATGCGCCGCGAGGACGCGTTGCTTGGCTCCTTCCTCTCGGAGGGGCGTGCATTTACCACCGAGGACGGCAGGATCGTTCTTCAGCACGACAACGACTGGGCACTGGATATGCTGCAGGCCGCCAGCGCCAAGCAGATGCTTGCCCGCGCCTTTTCCGCCGAGCTCAAGCGCCCTGTGGACGCGCAGCAGTTCGTATTTGAGGTGAAGACCGCCAAGGAAAGCGCAAGTGATACCATTCTGGACGACCTCATCGAGGCCGCCACAGAGCAATGATCAAACGACAAGGAGATAAATCACCATGAAAGCAAATTACAAGGTGCCCAAGATGGGCGGTATGGGTGGCAACCCCAACGCAATGCTCCAGCAGGTGCAGAAGATGCAGGCGGATATGGCCGCCAAGCAGGAGGAGCTGGAGGCAAGAGAATATGAGGTTTCCGCCGGCGGCGGCGCCGTCACCGTGAAGATCAACGGCCACAAGCAGATCCTCGCGCTTGACATCGCGCCCGAGATCGTGGATCCCGATGATATTGAAACGCTTTCCGACATTCTGGTCGCCGCTGTGAACGAGGCCATTAAGCGCGTGGAGGACACCGCTACGGCTGAGATGGAAGCGATCACGGGTAGTATGAATCTTCCCGGCATGGGCGGTCTTGGCGGCTTCCCTGGTCTTTTCTGATATGTCGGGTATCGAAGCACTGGATATTCTGGCGGAAAAGTTCGCCCGCTTGCCCGGCATCGGTCGCAAGACCGCCGAGCGCCTCGCCTTTGCGGTGCTGGAATACAGCCCCGAGGACATTGAGGGCTTTGCGCGCGCGATGACCGAGGCCAAGGCGAAGATCCACCGCTGCCCCATCTGCCAAAATCTCACCGACCACGAGATCTGTCCCATTTGTCGGGATGCCAACCGCGACAAGTCGGTCATCTGCGTGGTGGAGGACCCGCGCGCCGTGATGGCGTTTGAGAAGGTGCGTACCTACCAAGGCACCTATCACGTGCTGCACGGACTGATCTCGCCGATGTCGGGCATCACGCCCGACGCGCTCGCGCTGCGCGAGCTTCTCGTGCGACTGGAGGATGACACGGTAAAGGAAGTGATCGTGGCGACGGGCGCCACCACCGAGGGGGAGGCGACCGCGATGTATCTCTCCCGCCTTTTGCGCCCGCTTGGCGTCAAGGTCACGCGCCTCGCGCACGGCATTCCCTTTGGCGGCGCGCTGGAGTACGCCGACGAGATCACGCTCTCGCGCGCTCTGGAGGGCAGACGGGATTTTGACTGACCCGAAATAGACAAATTCACGTGGAGGAAATAAAATGAACACCAACGTAAAGGTTTTACTTTCGCGCGGGATGACGATGCCCGCTTACGCGACCGACGGCGCCGCCGCCGTGGATATGCGCGCCGCCATTGACGAGGGCACGACCGTCACGATCCAGCCCGGTCAGCGCGCGATGATCCCCACGGGCATGGCAATTTCGCTGGAGAGCGCGAACGTGGTCGCGATCCTTGCCGCGCGCAGCGGTCTTGCCGTAAAGAGCGGCATCAACCTCGCCAACGGCATCGGTGTCATCGACTCGGACTATCGCGGGGAGATCTGCGTGGGGCTTTACAACAGCTCCGACGTGCCCTTTACCGTGAACCGCGGTGACCGCATCGCGCAGCTGATGTTTATGCCGGTTTACACTGCCAACCTCATCGAGGCGGTGACGCTGGACGAAACCGCGCGGGGTGCGGGCGGCTTTGGCTCGACGGGTGTGAAATAATGCGCGTGATCCTGGCTTCCAAATCCCCGCGCCGCCGCGAGATCCTCTCCGCCCTCGGCGTGAAATTTGAGATCGTCAGCGCGGATGCGGACGAGCGCTCGGGGATCACCAACCCCGAAAAATTGGTGCGCGAGCTGGCGCTTCGCAAGGGGCGCGCGACCCGTGAGCTCCTGCGCGAGCGCGGCGAGTGGGACGAGGATACGCTGATCATCGCCTCGGATACCGTGGTGGCGATCCGCGATGAGATCCTCGGCAAGCCCGCCGACGGCGAGGACGCGAAGCGGATGCTGCGCGCGCTCTCGGACACCACGCACCGCGTGATCAGCGGCGTGGCACTTCTTTGGGGCGAGCGCGAGGTCGCGGATTTCGACAGCACCGGCGTGCGCTTTTCGAAGATGAGCGAGCGCGAGATCGACTGGTATGTGGCATCAGGCGAGCCGAACGATAAGGCGGGTGCCTATGCCGTGCAGGGACTTGCCTCAATGTTCATCAAGGGGCTTGACGGCGATTATTTCAACGTCGTGGGGCTTCCCGTGTACAAGCTCAACACGCTCGTGCGAGAGTATTTGAGCTGCAACTTAAACGAGCTGTAAAGCATAAAAAAAGAACTCCCAACCGCGGTTGGGAGTTCTTTTTTTGTTTTGTGTGTCACCTCACCGGTTACTCGGCAGGCGTTTCCAATACAACCTGCCCGTATTCAGAAAAGGCAAAGGTCATCTTTGTGGCGGGGATCAGGTTAGAGCCGTAATACGCGTACGTAATTTCGCTGACCTGACCGTCGGTAAAGGTTACGTATACGTCCTCGATACGGTCATTTTCCCACATAATGCTTTTCAGTGAGGATTTTTCGCAGAAATAGCGGCCGTCCTCAAGGAGTGTGAATTCTTCAAAGTAATCGGCAAAATCAAAAAGAAGCGTCAGCTGCCGGCGTTCTGTGAAACGCTTTTCGTGGAGAACAGGCGTGCTTTGACCGATAAGCCACACCTCTACGTTTGCTACAGCCGCAAGCTCTCCGTCAAAAAGATAGTGTGTGCCACCGTAAATAGGATCACTTGTAAGAGCTTCTTCGTTCCAGGGCTGTCTTGTGCAGTCGACACGTACGTTTTCAAACGCAAAGGCCGCACGCCAGCTTTCCTCGGAGATCTCTTTTGTGCAGGAAGAAAAGCAAAGACATACGCTCAAGCAAAGGGCGAGCGCCAGAAGTACAAGCAAAAACTTTCTCATTTGTGATGCTATTTTACAGGAAGATCATGATGAGGAACTGCGAGCAAAGCACGACCGAGATCAGCGCGATCGGGTAGGTAGCGGCGTAGGGGGCGCCAACGTCCTCGGTGCCGGATACCTGGATCAGCGTGCCAAGCGCGGGGGTGGAGGTCATACCGCCCGTGATCGAGCCGAGCGAATTGAGCAGGTTCATCTTCAGCACGTACTTGGCGAAGAGGAAGCCAACCACCATCGGCAGCAGAGTCATCAGTGCGCCGTACAGGAAGTAAACGGCCTGGAAGCATTCGACGAACATAGCGCCGCCTGCCACGCCTGCACCGATAAGGAACAGCATCAGACCGAGCTCGCGGAAGACCTTGAGGGTCTGGGTGGGGGGCGTGACGTTCACGGGGCCGAAGCTCTTGAAGTGACCGAACACAAGGGAAACGAGCAGACAGCCGCCCGTGGTGGTGAGAGAGAAGGTGCCAAACTTGATCGAGCCCACGATCATACCAAGGATCGCGGCAACGGCGAAGGGCGCGATGCCGAAGGGATCGATGTCGATGAGCTTGCGCTTGGGCTTTTCCTCAACTACGATCTCGTCGCCGTCCTCGTTGACGGCAACCTTCTTTGCGCCGTTAGAGGCCGCGAGGAGCTCGCGCTCCTTTGCCATATCGGCCTTCATAAACTTGGGGATGAGCTGCACGAACAGCACCACGCCGACCACACCGAAGATGTAGGCGATGCCGTTACCTACGGCAACGTAGCCCTCAAGTCCTGCGCCGACGGCCTCCTTGGAGGCGGAGAACGCGGGGGTAGAGGTGAGTGCGCCCGAGAACAGACCCGTCATGATAGCGACCAGCTGGTCGGGGAGCACGTCCTTCATCGTGGCCTTGGCAAGCAGGATGCAGCCGCCGCACACGAGCGCGCCCGAAATGATGATGATCAGACCGAGCAGAATGTAGGTCTTGAAGTTCTTCTTCAAATTGCCGAAAAATTTGGGGCCCGCGATAAAGCCGACCGAGGAAACGAACAGGATAAGACCGATGTTCTCCACGATCTTGAGCGCATTGCCGACGAACAGAGCGTTCATCTGTGCGGCGAGTGCGTCATAGAAAAGGCATCCGTAAAGCAGAGCCACAAGGAACACGCCTGCGGTGCCGAGGTTGACGCCCTTGATGGTCACTCTGCCCAGCAGATAGCCGACGGCGGCGATCGCCAGCACAGAGAAGACCAGGAAGGAAACGCCCTTGAGGGAAAGCGCGAAGCTTCCGTCAAAGAAATTGAAAAGAGTCATTTCAAAAAATCCTCCGAATTATTGTGTGTGGGAGAGCGTGTTTCGCGCAAAACTCATACCGTTATGGCGCTTTTTGCGCAAAATACGTCCTCCCGCGATGTTATCTTTCCATGATTGAAAGATTTGGGGAAAGGGCGCGGGGAAACCCCTTTTATCAAAAGGGTTTCCCCGTCAAGCAAATACCTTAAATGGGCTTTGCGTTACGTGCGTAGTTGGGAAGCAGGATGGGAGAGCACTTGTCGGTCTTGATGCCGGCGGCCTTCTGCTCGGCGGCAAAGTCCTTCACGTGCTTCAAGGTGGGCTTGCCCAGCTTGTCGATCTTCTTTGCGGCAGCGGCGGCGTTGATGCCGGCGTTGCGACCGAAGACGATGATGTCGAGCAGGGAGTTGCCCATCAGACGGTTCTCACCGTGGATACCGCCGACTGCCTCGCCTGCAACGAACAGGTTCTCCACGTCGGACATACCGTTCTGGCCGATCTTGATGCCGCCGTTCTGGTAGTGGAGCGTGGGGTAGATGAGGATGGGCTGCTTGCGCATATCGATGCCGTACTTGAGGTACATACGCATCATAGCGGGGATACGCTTTTCGATCGTGCCCTCGCCGTGGAGCATATCGATCATCGGGGAGTCGAGCCATACGCCCTGGCCGCCGTTGAAGGTGTCAACGCCGCCGCCGCGCTTGCACTCACGGATAACGCCGGAAGCGCAGATGTCACGGGTCTCAAGCGAGTAGATGAAGGGCTCGCCGTCCTTGTTGACGAGCTGCGCACCGATCGAGCGAACCTTCTCGGTCACCAGCGCACCGAAGATCTGAGAGGGGTAAGCCACGCCCGTGGGGTGGTACTGCAACGTGTAGGCGTAAAGCAGGGGAGCGCCTGCACGGTAAGCAAGCACCAAGGCGACTGAGGGTGCGACGTAGTGGGTGGAGGTGGGGAAGACCTGGTAGTGCATACGGCCCGCACCGCCCGTTGCGATAACGACGGTCTTGGCACGTGCGATAAGAATTTCCTTGGTCTCCATGTTCATCAGAACCGCACCAGTGGCACGGCCCTTTTCGTCCTTGATGATCTCGATGGCGGCGCAGAAGTCGACCACGGGGATCTGACGGTTCTGAACCTCATCGCGAAGCACGCGCATGATCTCGGCACCGGAGTAGTCCTTGCAGGCGTGCATACGCTTGCGGGAGGT
>JAZRFG010000093.1:0-10770 GCA_045661265.1 Eubacteriales bacterium | reverse complement strand
TGATCCTTCTTCCTTGCGCTTACTCCTACTTCCTTGCACGCTTGTTCTTCCGCTTCTGCGCAAAGCGCGCGTGTGCATAACAAAAAAAGGCGATCGTAAGATCGCCTTTTTTGTTATATTCAAATGTACTTCTTCACGGTGTCGCTTGCCTCTTCCACGGGAATGGAAGCGGTCATGAACACGTTGACGTCATGCTTAGCAAGCAGAGCGTCGATCTCGCCGAGCAGAACCTCGAAAGCGGCAACGTTGCCGTTGCAGATCTTAAGAGAGTTATCCACGAACAGATCGGTCACGTCGTAGTTGCTGGCAAGAATGCCTGCCACGAAGCCGTAAAGCGCGTCGGCGTCCTGAATCAGATATTCTTCGGTATCAATCAATCTCACGCGGGTGTTCACGTTAAAGCGCAGGTTGGTTCCCTTTTCAATACAAACGACGTTGCCCTTGGAAGCCGCAGCTGCAGCGTGAACCTTGTCGATCAGAGTTTTGGTTTTTCCGGTGCCCTTGACACCAATCATCAAATTAAGCATAGATTGTACCTCCGGTATCTGTTGTGTGAGGGGTTCCCCCCCTTACACTTATATTATACACGATGCTTTGCAACATTTCAAGGGGATTTTCACATTTTTTTACAGAAAAAGGAAACTTTTTTCGGCATTTATACACACGTTTTTTCACAACACGCCGCTTTTTGCTCCAAAGCTGCCTTTTGCACCTCGTAGCCCGGCTTACCAAGCAGTGCAAACATATTCGCCTTGTATGCCTCCACACCCGGTTGGTCAAAGGGATTGACACCAAGCAGATACCCCGAGATCGCACAGGCCTTTTCAAAGAAATAGAACAGATACCCCAGCGTTTTTTCTGAGCGATCCGCAATCTCCAAGAGGATATTGGGCACACCACCGTCCACGTGGGCGTACAGCGTTCCCTGTTTTGCCATCTCGTTGACAAAGGCAAGATCCTTGCCTGCAAGAAAATTCAGCCCGTCAATATCTGCGGGATCGTGCGGGATCGGCAGCCGCGCGCCGCTATCCTTAATCCAAAGCACGGTTTCAAACAGATGCCGCCCACCGTCCTGGATATATTGCCCCAGAGAGTGCAAATCCGTGGAAAAGATTGCAGACGCGGGGAAAATGCCCTTGTGCTCTTTTCCCTCGCTCTCGCCATACAGCTGCTTCCACCATTCAGCAAGCATAGGCAAAAACGGTTCGTAGCCAACGAGCAGCTCGGTGGTCTTGCCGCGACGAGAAAGGAGATTGCGTAGCGCCGCATATCGGTAGCAATCGTTGCGCAAAAGATCGTGATCGGCAAGCTCCTCTCTTGCCGTGGCGGCGCCCGCCAGTAGCGCGTCGATCGACACGCCGGTCACGGCGATCGGCAAAAGCCCCACGGCGCTGAGCACAGAAAAACGCCCGCCGATATCGTCCGGCACCACGAAGCTCTCGTATCCCATCTGATCCGCAAAGGCCTTTAACACGCCACGTGCGCGGTCCGTAGTCACAAAAATGCGATCCTTGGCCCCCTTGGTGCCGTATTTTTTCTCCAAAAGCTCGCGGAACACACGGAAGGCCACAGCGGGCTCTGTGGTAGTGCCGGATTTGGAGATCACGTTGACGCAAACGTCACGCCCCTCGCAGATAGAAAGCAGCTCCTGCATATAGCTGGCGCTGATGTTGCAGCCCGCGAAATACACGTCGGGCGTATCCTTTTTCAAATTGTTATAAAGCGGCGATTTCAGATACTCAATTGCCGCACGGGCGCCCAGATAGGAGCCACCGATGCCGATGACAATGAGCACGTCACAGCTGGCGCGGATCCTGGCGGCAGCCGCCTTGATGCGCTCAAGCTCCTCCCTGTCATAGTCGCGGGGCAGATCCAACCACCCCAAAAATTCATTTCCGGCCCCACATCTACTCATCAGCGTGCCGTGTGCCAGCGCCACCTGCGCCCGCATATATTCATATTCCTTATCCGTGATAAAGGGCTTTACATAGGTATCGTTCAAGCGTACAGACATCATATCCTTCTTTCTATCGGTCACCCGACGTGCATCATTTTATATTTGACTAAAATTACAGTAAAAACATGCGGGACAACAGCTGCCAAAGCAGTCCCCGGAACTCGATCTTGGGTGCCGACTGCGCGACGCAGATATCCACGCGACAAATTTCCTTTCCGTCAAGGGTATAGCTCACGCTCCCCACGCTTTCCCCCCGCTCAACCGGAGCCGTCACGCACTCGGGCAACTCGATCTTGCACTCTACCCTACCGCGCTTTCCTTTAGGAACGGTGACAGAGATGGCGGGCCAGGACACGCGCAGCGTGCGATCCACGCCACCCACAAGAGGCAGCTCTCGCTCTCCGCTCTCGGCGCAAAAGGTTTCATAGTTGGCAAAGCCGAAATCCAGGAGCTTGGCGGCGCAATCGTTGCGAACGTCGCGCGTATCCGCCCCCATGATCACACAGACGAGGGATACGCCGTCACGCTCGGCGGTGGCGCTGATGCAAAAGCCGGCGCGGGCGGTGGAGCCGGTCTTCAGCCCCGTGCAGCCAGGGTAAAAGCGCACCAAACGGTTGGTGTTGGTAAGACCAAAGGCGCCGTTGCGAATGGTATCCATCCAAATACCGCTGTATTCCAGAATCTTGGAATGTGCGATGAGCGCACGCGACATGATGGCAATATCCCGTGCCGAGGTCACGTGATTTTCCGCAGTATCGTCCAGCCCATTGGTGTTTTCAAAGTGCGTGTTTTTCATACCGAGCTCCACGGCACGCGCATTCATTGCGGCGACAAAGGCCTCCTCGCTGCCCGACACGAACTCCGCAAGCGCCACAGCACAGTCATTGGCGGAGGCGATGATCACGCATTTGAGCATCTCCTCGACGCGCATCTCTTCCCCCTCCTCCAAAAACACCTGTGACCCGCCCATGGAGGCGGCGTTGGCGCTGACTCGCACCATATCGGTAAGCTGAATGCGCTCTGCCTCGATCGCCTCCATCACCAAAAGCAAAGTCATCACCTTGGTGACGGACGCGGGCGGCAGCGCCACGTCTGCATTCTGCTCATACAGGATCTCTCCCGTGGTCGCGTCCATCAATATCGCGGATTTGCAGGGCAGCTCACCGATCCCGCCCGTGGCCGCCGCGCCGCTTGCCGCGCAAGCGAAAGGAAAAATCATCACGGCAACAAGCGCAGCCGCTATCATCTTGACCCATTTTTTCATCAAAAAATCACCCCCGACCTATCTTTATGAGCAAAACGGAGAAAATATGTCAGGGGAATGGGGCGTGCATCGGGTATCGCTTGCGCTCAAGTGAAATTTTTCTTCAAATGATGTAATGACGTCTTGACTTTTTGGCAAAAGATGCTATACTATAATTGTCCCATTTGGGACAATTGGAGGTCATATGACGTATACCGACGTTTTGTGCGAATTACGCGCGCTGCCGCTGTTTGCTGCGGCGGATTCCGCGCTTTTACAAGGGGCGATAGAGGGCAAGCACGCGCACCTCGTCACGCTCTCGGCGGGAAAGGCGCCGCCCCCGCGCTTTTGCGAGATGCTTGGCGTAGTGCTCGCGGGCAAATTGCAGATCCTTTCTGCCGACGCGCAGCGCACAGTGGTCCTCAGAAGTGCCGCCAAAGGGCACGTATTCGGTGCCGCTTCCCTCTTTTTAGAGGGAAAAGCGCCTGTATCCCGCCTTGTGGCACAAGAGGAATGCACGCTGTTTTTCCTTGAGCGTAAGGCCGTGCGCGAGCTGCTGGGCGCTGATCCCGCCTTTTTGGACGCCTATTTGCGCTTTCTTGCCGAGCGCGTGGAATTCCTGAACGCCAAGATCCGTGCCTTTACCGCGGGAAGCACCGAGCGACGGCTGGCGCTGTGGCTCACCGAGCGCGCCGAAAACGGCCTTGTGCAAAGCGGCTCGCTCTCGGCACTTGCCGATGCGCTTGATATTGGCCGCGCCTCGCTTTACCGCGCACTGGATAAGCTGGAGGCAGAGGGGCTGATCCTACGCCACGGGCGGGAGATCTCCGTGCCAGACGCCAATGTCCTTTTGGAAAAATATCACTCCTGATAGAAAGGATCATAGAAATGAAACGAATTTTTTTGCTCACGCTTGCTCTTTTGATGCTTTTGCCGCTTGCCGCCTCCTGTCAGCGCTATGACGGCGAGCTTTCCGTCAACGTTTGGGTGCTAAACGGCACCACGGGATTTGGCATTGCCCCCCTGATCGAACAAAAAAAGGCAGGCGAATCCGCCCTGAATTACACCTTTACCGTGGAAAGCAATGCCGCCAACGTGCAAGCCGCACTCATCAACGGCACGGCGGATATCGCCGCACTCCCCACCAATGCGGCCTCGGCGCTCTATAACAAAACAAACGGCGAGGTGGTCGTGCTTGCGCTGAATACGCGCGGCGTGCTCTATCTGGTCGCCAACACCGCCAAAACAGCGGCTCCCACCACGCTTGCAGATCTTGCGGGAAAGACCGTATACTGCCCCGCACAAAATCCCGCCTTTGTGACCAAGGCACTGCTTGACAAGGCAGAGCTTGCGGGTGTAACGCTGGACAGCACCACCTACGCCGCCCCCGCCGATCTGCGCGACGCCGTGGCAAGCGGTCTTGTGGACCTTGCTGTGCTCCCCGAGCCGATGGTAACCATCGCCATCTCAAAGGCAAAGCAAGCAAACGCAGGTGTCACGCTCACCGCTGCACTGGATCTCACCGCCGAATGGGAAAGCGCCTTTGGCTCTGACAGTCTTGTGCAGGGCTGTGTGGTCGCGCGCAAGGACTTTGTAGAAAACCACCCCGAGGAAGTGAAAAAGTTCTTGGAGGAATACGAGCTCTCCATCAACTACACGATCGAAAACCCTAAGGAAGCATCTGAAAAGATCGCTGCAAGCGGCGTGTTTGAGCAGGCTGCCGTTGCTGAAAAAGCCCTGCCGAAATGCAATCTTTGCTTTATCACAGGCACAGAGATGAAAAACGCGATGCACGCATTCCTCTCGGCGCTCCCTTTTTCCTCCATCGGTGGCGCGTTGCCCGCAGATGACTTTTATTTCGGCGTATGAAAAAAGCAAAACTTCCCAAATGGAGCTACGTCGCGCTCTCAGTTGCGTTCTGGGTCGCACTTTGGTGGGTAGTTGCGGCGATCTTTGATAAGCCCTTGCTGCTCCCCACTCCCCTGCAAACGCTGGCGGCACTGGGTGCGCTTGCCACCACGGGTGAGTTTTACCTCACGGTGCTACTCTCCCTTTCCCGCATTCTGGTCGGAATCGCGCTGGCGCTGGCGGGCGGCACGCTCCTCGCGCTTCTCACCACCAAAAGCGCCCTGTGTCACCATCTGTTCTCCCCACTACTGACCTTATTTAAGGCAACACCTGTCGCCTCCGTGATCTTTTTGATACTTTTGTGGGTAGGACGGGACCGCGTACCGCTTTGGATCGCCTTTATGATGGCATTCCCCATTGTATGGAGCAACGTGCGAGAGGGGCTGCTGCACACCGACAGGCAGCTTTTGGAGATGGCAAAGCTTTTCGGCGTGCCCCGCACGCGCGTGCTGATGAAGCTGCGCTTGCCCGCACTCGCGCCCTATCTTCTCTCGGCCTGCCGCTCGGCAATCGCCCTTTCCTGGAAAGCGGGCGTTGCCGCCGAGGTACTTTGCGTGCCTGCGCGCTCGATTGGTCGCGCCATTTATGAGGGAAAGACCTATCTGATGACCGAGGAGCTGTTCGCCTGGACGCTTATCGTGATTCTGATCAGCGTGCTGATCGAGCAAGGGGCGCTGGCGCTTTTGAATAAGGCACAGCGCGCTCGCTTCGCAAAAGGGGGTGAATGGCAATGATCAAGCTGCATAACGTTTGCTTTTCCTATGGCGAGGTGCAGGTGCTCAAGGATCTGAATTACACCTTCCCCGACAGCGGCATTTTCGCCATCATGGGCGCCTCGGGTGTGGGAAAAAGCACCCTTTTGCGCGTGCTTTGCGGTCTGGAACAGCCCACGGCGGGAACGGTAGAGAGCACACACCGCAAGGTGGCGTTTGCCTTTCAGGAGCCGCGTCTGCTTCCTTGGCTGAATTGCGAAGAAAATATAAATTTTGTTCTCAACGACAAAAAGCAGGATTTTGACATCGCCCAAACACTCTTGCGAGATCTTGCGCTGGAAGCTTACGCCAAAAGCTTGCCGAACGCGCTTTCTGGCGGCATGAAGCAGCGGCTTTCGCTTGCGCGTGCACTTGCGGTCGGTGCGGATCTGCTGCTTTTGGACGAGCCGTTCTCTGCCCTTGACAATTCTCTCAAGGAGCGCGTCGCCCCGCTGATCCAAGCGGCAAATCCAAAGGGACTGACGCTTGTTGTGACACACGACCGCCGCGACGCCACGCTGCTTGGCGCAACGGTGCTGGAGCTGACGCCCAAATCCCTTCATATCGCCAAAGAATAACAAAAAGCCCCGTACCGTTACGGGGCTTTTTTCATATTTGACTTTTCATACGCGCAAGCGCCCCCTTTTCAAGGCGGGATACCTGCGCTTGTGAGATGCCGATGCTCTCGGCGATCTCCATTTGCGTTTTGTTGCCGTAAAAGCGCATTTCAATGATCTTACGCTCACGCTCGGAAAGCTTATTCATCGCATCTCGCAGCGCCACGCTCTGCGCCCAGTGCTCGTCCTCTGCCGAGGTGTCGCTGAGCTGATCCATCACATAGATCGAGTCTCCATTCTCACTGTACACCGGCTCGTACAGCGAGATCGGCTCCACAATGGCCTCCATCGCGCGCACCACGCTCTCCTTGCTCTCGCCAAGCTTTGCGGCGATCTCTGCCGGTGTCGGCTCCCTTTCCCACTCGCGCGTGAGCTCCTCGCGCGCTTGCAGGGCGCGATATGCCAGATCGCGCACCGAACGGCTGATGCGGATCGAATTGTTGTCGCGCAGATAGCGGCGGATCTCACCGATGATCATCGGCACTGCATAGGTGGAAAACTTGACGTCCAGTGCAAGGTTGAAATTATCCACTGCCTTGACAAGACCGATGCAACCCACCTGAAACAGGTCGTCCGCACTCTCCCTTCTACCGGAAAAGCGCTGAATGATGCTTAAAACAAGGCGCAGATTACCATAGATCAGCTCGTCACGTGCGGCACTGTCCCCCGCCTGGCTTTTTTGCAAAAGATCTCTTTTTTCCTCATCTGTAAGGGTCTTTAGCTTCGACGTATTGACGCCGCAGATCTCCACTTTATTATAATACATCCCGGCCTCCTGCTTTTTTTCAAAAACAGTATTGACCGGGATGAATTGGCGTTATTCAGCTTTCCTTGCGCGGAAAAAAGTGTCAGTCGCCGATATAGGTAAAGCGAGGGGAGCTCACGCCGTCGCGCGTGACGATCTCGTTCCACATCTCAAGCGGTCTTACCCACAGTTTCCCCTCACCGTAAAGCGCGCGATAAACGACCATCGGCGCGAGGGTTTCCGAGTGTCTGGCAACACCGATGACCTCGTATTCCATACCCTTGAAATGGCGGTATTTACCAAGCTTCACTTCCATACGCTCTTATTGACGCTTGGTCGCGGCCGTCAGGGTATTCTGCATCAGCATAGCGATGGTCATGGGGCCAACGCCACCGGGAACAGGGGTGATATAAGAGGTGTGGGGGGCCACGTCCTCGTAATTGACGTCGCCGCACAGCTTGCCGTCGGCACGGCGATTGATGCCCACGTCGATCACCACGGCACCCTCCTTGACGTAGCTTGCATCAAAGAACTCGGGCTTGCCGATGGCGGCGATCAGAATGTCCGCACGGCGGCAGACCTCGCGCAGATCCTTGGTGCGGCTGTGGCAGATGGTCACCGTACCGCTTTGCTGCAAAAGCAGCATCGCCTGGGGCTTACCCACGATATTCGAGCGGCCGACCACCACACACTCCTTGCCCGCGATCTCAATGTTGCTGCGGCGCAGAAGCTCCATCACGCCCGCGGGCGTGCAGGGCAGAAAATCATAGTTGCCGATCATGATCTTGCCCACGTTGTAGGGGTGGAACGCGTCCACGTCCTTGGCAGGGTCGATGGCCAGCAGGATCTTTTCCTCGTTCAGGTGTCCCGGCAGCGGCAGCTGCACCAAAATGCCGTGCACGGCATCGTCGCGGTTGAGCTTTTCTACCAGTGCAAGCAGCTCCTCCTCGGTGGTGTCGGCGGGCAGCTCATAGCCAAACGAGGCAAAGCCGACCTCCTCGCAAGCGCGATGCTTATTGCGCACGTAAACGCGGGAGGCAGGATCCTCTCCCACGATGATCACGGCAAGACCGGGAACAGTGCCACCGTTTGCTTTTAATTCCTTTACTTTTTCAGCTATTTCCGCACGAATGGTAGCAGAAATGACCTTTCCGTCGATGATGTTCGGCATATCTTATTCCTCACTTTCCTCTTTTTGAACGGTGGCAGCGTCCTCCCCGTCTGCCTTGGGTGCGCGCGTAAGAGATCTGCCGCGCAGATTGTCGTATACGCTCACGTATTCCTGTGTATCCTTTTCCTTTCGCTTGGCGCGATAGAGGAAATATACAAGCAGCGTGGTGCAGATCGCAAAGCAAAGGAAGCCCACGACCTGCGAAATACGGAACACGCCGATATACAAGCTATCCGTGCGCAATCCCTCGATGAACATCCGTCCAAAACCGTACCAGGCAAGGTAGGCAAGCATGATCTGGCCGTCGTATTTCTTTTTGCGGTAGAACAAATTGATCAGCACAAAGCCCACAAGGTTCCACAGCGACTCATACAAAAAGGTGGGGTGCACGAACACGGGCTTGGTATAATACTCGTCCCCCGCGCCAAGAAGACCCATACGAAGGAAGAAATTCTCCGAGGTGGTCACGCCGTGTGCCTCGCCGTTGACAAAGTTGCCCCAACGGCCGATGATCTGGCCAAGCATGACGCCGAGCGCAGCCATATCGCACATTTTCAGGATCTTGGTCTTGTCATATTTCTTGAATTTACTGACCAAGATCACGCCCAGGGCGCCGCCGATGATCGCGCCATAGATGGCAATACCGCCCTTCCAGATCGCAATCGCGTCCAAAAGGCCGTCGTAGCGCCATTCCCCGCTCTCGGTTTTGAGCGTGGTGAGCACGTAGTAAAGGCGCGCACCGATCACGGCAAGCAGCACCACCCAGATGGCGAAATCCAGCACGTCCTCGGTGTCGATGCCCTCGTTATGCTTGGCACGGAACATCACGTACAGCACGCCGCAAATGATGCCAAGCGTTAAAATGATACCGTACCAGCGCACCGAAAGGCCACCGATGGAAAAGGCGATCTTATCCAGCGAAAACCAGTCGATACCGATACCGGGAAAGGAAATTTGAAGCTCAGTCATTTTGGTCCTCCTTAACTTCGTTTTGCGCTCTTACCACGGAAAGTGTGAAGCACGCGGGAGAGAAAAATTCACGGAACAAGCACTCTACTTCTTCGAAGGTAATGCTTTGGATCACGTCGGCGTAGGCAAACAGCTCGGCGTCGTCAAACAAAAACGCAACCAAGTTGTCAGCGATCTCCTCGGTAGAATCAAAGCCCTTGATATACTCGGCAAATTCGATGCGCTTGCAATGCTCGAACAGCTCGCGGGAAAGGCCCTGCTCACCCGTTTTTGCAAGGAATTCATGCACGGCGGCAAGCACGGCGTCGGGGTCGTCGCTCTCGCCGGAAATACGAAGAAAGCCAACGTCCCGCGTTTGCACGTAGCCCGCAGAAAACTCAGGAGAAATCTTCCCCTCGTCCACCAGGCGATTGTAAAGCTCGCCCGTGTCGGAAAAGAGCATCTCGCAAAGAATATCCATCGCGGCATCGCGGCGGGTGCGCTCGGCAGAGCTTGCGGGCACGGCCACGTCCTTGATGCCGATCGTGAAGATGGGCTTGGCGACTTGTCCGTGCACCAGCGTGCGGGGCGTGGCCGCAAAGGGCGGCTCCGAAGCTCCCGCAAAGGCGGGCGCCGCGCCCCCTCTCCAGTCGGCAAGCTCGCGCTCGGCCACTTCCATCACGCCATCGGGCGTCACGTCACCGCACACGATCAGCGCCATATTTTCGGGCGTGTAGTAGGTATGATAGCAATCGTAAAGCGTTTTATCGGTGATCTCGGCGATCGAGCGCTCCGAGCCGCAGATATCCACCTTGACGGGGTGCGTGTGATACAGCCCCGCCAGCATATTGTGATAGCAACGATCGTAAGGATCGTCGCGGCACATACGGATCTCCTCGGCGATGATCCCCTGCTCCTTTTGCACACTCTGCTTTGTGAACCACGGACGCGTGGTGAAGCGCAAAAGCTCTGCAAGGCAATCGTAAAAATGATCGGCGCAGGAAAACAGATACACGGTGCGGCTGTGCGCGGTATAGGCGTTCGCGTCCGCGCCGAGGGCGCAAAAGCGCTCAAAGGAGTCGCTGCCGTCCTCGTTGGCAAAAAGCTTATGCTCAAGGAAGTGCGCGACGCCGTCCGGAAAGGGCGTTTTGCCACTCGGATCCGGCAGATTGTCTACCGCGCCGAAGCGCACCGCCATCATGGCGTAGGTGGTAGACATCTTTTTAGGGAATACGATCACGGGCAGCCCGCTTTCGTGGCGTGCCGTATAATATTTTTCACCAAGCAGGGGGCTTTCGTGCAGTACAAATTCACTCATTGTCTTCCCCCTCCTCATCCAGCGTTCCTTTCAGGAAAAACACCGCGCCCTCGCGCAGGTGCGAAGCGGCCTCGGCCACCTGCTCGCGTGTCACCGCCGCAAAGGCGGCGC
>JAZRFG010000092.1:0-25105 GCA_045661265.1 Eubacteriales bacterium | reverse complement strand
GTCATCGTCGAGCAGGGGGATAAGCTGCTGCTGATCGACAAGCACGCCGCGCACGAGCGCGTGCTCTTTGAGGATCTGAAAAGAAAGCTCAAGGAGCACAAAAACGCCTCGCAGATGATGATGATCCCCATCGAGCTCACGCTCTCGGCCGCCGATATTTCCACGCTTGAGGAATATCGCACGGAGCTTGAGCAGATCGGCTTTGGCTTCTCGGCGCACGGCAACACGGCTCTTGTGGGTGAGATCCCCGCCGAGCTTTCAGCTACGGCGGCCACGGCGTTTCTCGGTGCCCTTGCCGCAGATCTTGCTACCGGCACGGCAGACGTGACGCTTGCGCGCGACCTGCTGTTTGAAAAGGCACTGTATCAGGCCGCCTGCAAGGCAGCCATCAAGGGGGGCAGAGAATATCCCCCCGAATATGTCGAGCAGCTGGTAAAAAAGCTGTTTGAGATCCCGGATATTACGGTCTGCCCGCACGGCAGACCCGTCGCGATGACACTTTCTCACGCGAATATCGACCGCCAGTTCAGACGGTCGTAAAAACGCCGTCTGTCCCAAACGGATTGACGGATACCTTGTGCTGCCACGCCTTTTCGCCGCCCGGCACTTCGCCCGGCGCCTATGCGTGGCAGCAAGCAAATCAAAAGGGCCGAGCTGTGCTCTCGGCTGCGAAAGGAGCATTTTATGTCGAATTTTGAATTAAAGGCCAAGGACGGCCGCGCGCGCCGCGGCGTGCTGCACACCGTTCACGGCGACATTCAAACCGCGGTGTTTATGAACGGGGGCACCTGTGCCGCCATCAAGGGTGGCGTGTCCACCGTTGAGCTGGAGCAGATCGGCTGCCAGGTCGAGCTTTCCAACACTTATCACCTGCACGTGCGTCCGGGTGACGCGCTGATCCGCGATATGGGTGGTCTGCACAAGTTTATGAACTGGAAGCGCCCGATCCTTACCGACAGCGGCGGATTCCAGGTGTTTTCGCTGGCCTCGCTGCGCAAGATCACCGAGGAGGGCGTGCGCTTTGCCTCTCACGTGGACGGCAAGCGTATCTTTATGGGCCCCGAGGAAAGCATGCAGATCCAGTCCAACCTCGGTTCCACCATCGCCATGGCGTTTGACGAGTGTGTGGAGAACCCCGCACCCTATGATTACGTGAAAAAGTCCATCGAGCGCACCTACCGCTGGCTCGTGCGTTGCAAGGACGAGATGGCACGCCTGAATGCGCTGCCCGACACGATCAACAAGCAACAGATGCTTTTCGGCATCAACCAGGGCGGCACCTATGAGGATCTGCGCGTGAAGCATATGAAGCAGATCGCCGAGCTGGATCTGGACGGCTACGCCATCGGCGGCCTTGCCGTGGGCGAGCAGACCGACGAGATGTATCGCATCATCGACGTCGTCGAGCCGCATATGCCCGAGCACAAGCCCCGCTATCTGATGGGAGTGGGTACGCCCTGCAACATTTTGGAGGCGGTACACCGCGGCGTGGACTTCTTCGACTGTGTGATGCCCTCGCGCAACGCGCGCCACGGCAGTCTTTTCACTTGGCATGGCAAGATCACACTGATGAACGAGAAATACGCCCGTGACGAGCGCCCGATCGACGAGAGCTGCCAGTGCCCCACGTGTCGCAATTACTCGCGCTCCTATCTGCGCCACCTGCTTAAGGCCAAGGAGTCGCTCGGTATGCGCCTTGCGGTCACTCACAACCTGTATTTCTACAACGAGCTCACGCAAAAGATCCGTGACGCGCTGGACGGCGGATATTTTGAAAGCTTCTATCAGAAGTACCGCACCATTCTCGGCGAGCGTCACCCCGATTGAGTAAATGCGGGGAAACGGGGAAAAATATTCCCAAATCCCGCAACAAGGAGATAGATTGATGATAACGAAAGCGATGATAGAGGAGCTGCTTGGCATCGCGGTTTCCACGGGAGCAGATTTCGCGGAGATCTTTTCCGAGCAGGAGCACTCCTATCAGCTGCAGCTGGTGGACGGCAGGATCGACGCCGTCAAGGATCTTGCGATCTGCGGCGTGGGTATGCGCGCCTTCTGCGGCACGAATACCTATTATGCTTCCACGTGCGACGTGACCCGCAAGGGGCTTTTGCAGTGTGCCGCCGCCGTGGCGGGGGCAGTTGGCGAGGGGAAGGGATCCGTGAAGATCCCTGCGCTGATAAAGACCGCCGTGCCGGCGGATCCCATTCAGCACGCGCCCGCAGACGTGCTTGCCACCACCAAGGCAGACCTTTTGCGCGAGGCGTGTGCCGCCGCGCGCGATACCAGTGACCTGATCTCACAGGTGCGGGGGGTGTATTCCGACGTTGACCGCCGCTTCCTGGTGGCGAATACCGAGGGGCTTTTTGCCGAGGACAGCAAGGTGCGTACGCGCCTTGCCGTGACCGCCGTGGCCTCCCAGGACGGCGAGAACCAGTCCGGCTTCTGCGGCCCTGGTGCGGGTAAGGGCATCGAGCTTTTTGAGGACGTTTGCCCTGCGGAGGTTGGCAAAATGGCCGCCGAGCAGGCACTGGTGAATCTGCGCGCGGACTATTGTCCTGCGGGCAAGATGGCCGTGGCCATTGAAAACGGCTTTGGCGGTGTTATTTTCCACGAGGCGTGCGGCCACTCGCTTGAGGCCACGTCGGTTGCCATCGGTGCCTCGGAAATGGCAGGGAAGCTGGGGCAGCAGATCGCAAACCCTAAGGTGACCGCGATCGACGACGGCACTATTCCCGGCGCGTGGGGCTCGTTTGGTATTGACGACGAGGGCAACCCCGCAAAACGCAACGTGCTGATCGAAAACGGCGTTTTGAAAAGCTATATGGTCGACCGCCTCGGCTCGCGCCGTATGGGCCTGCCGATGACGGGAAACAGTCGCCGCGAAAATTACACCTATGAGCCCACCTCCCGTATGACGAACACCTTTATTGCCAACGGCCCCGATAAAAACGAGGATATCATTTCCTCGATTGAGTACGGACTTTACGCCAAGGCGATGGGTGGCGGCTCGGTCAACCCGCTCACGGGCGAATTCAACTTCTCGGTGAGAGAAGGATATATCGTTCGAAACGGCAAGATCTGCGAGCCCGTACGCGGCGCTTCACTGATCGGCACGGGCGCTCAGATCCTCAAGGATATCGACATGGTCGGTCAGAACTTGAAGACCGATCAGGGCGTGTGCGGCTCGTCCAGCGGCTCTGTGCCCACCGACGTGGGTCAGCCCCTGATCCGCGTCAGAAGTATCACGGTGGGAGGCAGATCATGAGCTTTGAAAGAATAAAGGAAATTTTGTTCGCCGCTGCCAAAGCGGCGGGACTTACCGAATACGACGTGTATTATTGTATGGCTGAGGAGCAAAGCGCTGACGCCGTGAACAACGAGCCGAACTCCTGTTCCTCCGGCACGACCGGCGGTCTTTGTTTCCGCTGTGAGGTGGGTGGTAAGCTTGGCTCCGCCGCCACTCAGCTGATCGAGGAATCGGCGCTCACGGATCTGGTCGCCGCGGCTATGGCAAACGCCGCCGTGATCGACAGCACCGAGGAGCCGATCTTCTTTGCGGGTGCGCCCGCCGCAGACTATCGCACACTCACGCCCGAGCTGCCCGAATTTCCCGGAGTTGCAGAGCTTCGACGCGTGACGATGGAGCTGCAAGCGCAGCTGTATGCGGCATCGCCCATGATGACGGACGGCACCTGCTCGCAGGCAGGCGCGATGCGCGTGAGCGTGGCGTACGCCAATGCCAAAGGGGTAGATCTTTCCCACGCGTACGGCGTGGTGACCACCTACGTGGAGCCGGTCATTCACGATGGCAAGGAGCCCTCCTATGGCTCGGCAATGGCAAAAACGCTTGCCAGCGACACTGACATCGTGAAAAAGGCGACCGATGAGGCGATCGCGCGTCTTGGCGCCGCTACTGTGAAAACAGGGAAATACGACGTCATCTTTGACCGACGCCGTGTGCGATCGCTTTTCGGCGCGTTCAGCAGCATTTTCAGCGGCAAGGCCGCCGTGCAGGGGCTTTCGCTCCTGAAAGGCAAGGAGGGCGAGCAGATCGCCTCCGACAAGCTCACACTGGTGGACGATCCTTTCTATGCGGAAAACCCTGTCAAGTATGCGTTTGACGCCGAGGGCGTTCCGACGAGGGAAAAGACCGTGATCGAAAAGGGCGTGCTCAAAACGCTGCTTTACGATCTTACCAACGCCAAAAAGGCGGGGGTGGTGACCACAGGCAACGCCGCGCGCGGCTATGCCGACCCCGTTTCTGTTGCGCCGTATTGCTTGCGCATTGAGGCGGGCGAGGAAACGTGTGAGGAGATGATCGCCCGGATGGGTGACGGACTTTACGTCACGGAAATGAAGGGCCTGCATGCGGGCGCCAACGACGTGACGGGCGACTTTTCCATTGAGAGCGCCGGCTTCCTCGTGGAAAACGGCAAGCTCACGCGCCCCGTGCACAGCTTTACCGTGGCGGGGAACTTCTTCGAGCTGTTGAAGAGCATCGACGGCGTGGCAAGCAACCTGGAAATGGGCGCGCCCGCAAGATCGGCGATCGCGGCCCCCGACATCCTCGTGCGCGGCCTTTCCGTGGCGGGAGAATAATTTGCGCGCCCCCTTGATTTCCTTGTGCAAAAGTAATATAATAAATTGTCATTAAATAAAAAAGAGGACTGTTATGCTGACGATTAAGAAAAAAATTGCATCTGCGCTTGCCGACGGCATCGCCGCGCTCGGTGCGCCCGACGCCCTTTCACAAAAGGATCTTGCGTTGATGCTGGAATACCCGCCCGACGACACGATGGGCGACCTTGCGCTGCCTTGCTTCAAGCTTTCCCGCACGCTGCGCCGCGCGCCTGTGCAGATCGCGGCGGCGCTTTGCGAGTGCCTCACGGGACTTGATTGCGTTGCACACGCCGAGGCGGTGAACGGCTACTTGAATATCACCGTTTCCAACGAGTATCTGCTGGACGGTGTGATGGGTGAGATCTTTGAAAAGAACACCCGTTACGGCGGCTCCGAGCAGGGAAAGGGCAAGACCGTGGTGCTGGACTATTCCTCGCCCAACGTGGCAAAGCCCTTCCACATCGGCCATCTGGGCACCACCGTGATCGGCCACTCGCTTAAAAAGCTGCACGAGTTTGTCGGCTATGATTGCGTCGGCATCAACTATCTTGGCGACTGGGGCACCCAGTTCGGCAAGCTGATCGTTGCCTACAAGAAGTGGGGAGATCGCGCCCAGATCGAACAGGGCGGTATTGACAAGCTCGTCGAGCTTTACGTTCGTATCAACAACGCCATTTCCGGCAGCGAGGAAAAGGGTATTCCCGCTGACCCTGCGCTTGGTGACGAGGCACGCGCCGAATTCCGCAAGCTGGAGCTTGGCGACGAGGAAAATCTTGCACTTTGGAAGTGGTTCATCGAGATCAGCTTGGAGGAGTATCAGAAGACCTACAAGCAGCTTGGCATCGAATTTGATAGCTATAAGGGCGAGAGCTTTTATACCGATAAGATGCCCGCCCAGGTGCAGAAGCTGCGCGATATGGGGCTTCTTAAGATCGACGACGGTGCTTCCATCGTGGATCTTGCCGACTATAATATGCCTCCGTGCCTGATCCTCAAGCGCGATGGCTCCACTCTGTATCCCACGCGCGATATTGCCGCTGCTGTGTACCGCAAGAACGAGTACAGCTTCGACAAGGCGATCTACGTGACCTCTGCGGGACAGAGTTTGCACTTTGCACAGTGGTTCAAGGTCGTGGAGATGATGGGCTACCCTTGGCACGATCAGCTCGTGCACGTGCCCTACGGCACCGTGAGCATCAACGGCGCCAAGCTTGCCACCAGAACCGGCAACGTGGTGCTGCTCAAGGATCTGTTCAAGGCCGCGATCGAGGAGGTCAGCGCCATTATGAACGAGAAGAATCCCAATCTCGAGAACAAAGAGGAGATCGCCGAGGCCGTGGGCGTTGGCGCAATCGTGTTCTACTACCTTTCCAACAGCCGTATCAAGGACATCAACTTCGTGATGGAGGACGCCCTCAACTTTGACGGCAACACGGGTCCTTACGCGCAGTATACCTATGCACGTACCTGTGCGGTGCTGCGCCGTGCGGGCGAGCAGCACGGACAGATGAAGATCACCGAGCGTGACGAGGCAGCACTGCTTAAGGTGCTTTCCAAGTTCCCCGAGCGCGTGCAAAGCGCGATCCAGGACTACGAGCCCTCCGTCATCACGCGTTACATTCTGGACGTGGCTGCTGCATTCACCCGCTTCTATCACAACTGCCCCATTCTCTCGGCTGAGGATGAGAGCGTGCGCGCAACGCGCGTGGCGATCACGAGAGCTGCCAACATCGTGCTTGGCAATGCCTTCCCGCTGATTTGCCTCAAGACCATGGAAAAAATTTAAGGAGAAAAAGTATGTCCGGACATAGCAAATGGGCTAACATCAAGCACAAGAAGGAAAAGACCGACGCGCAAAAGGCGAAGGTATTCACTAAGATCGGCAAGGAGATCTCTGTGGCAGTGAAGGCAGGCGGTGGCGACCCCACCTCGAACTCCAAGCTGCGCGATCTCATTCAAAAGGCGAAATCCAACAACGTTCCCAACGACAACATTGACCGCATCATCAAAAAGGCAATGGGTGCCACGGGCGAGGATTACGAGGAGATTACTTACGAGGGCTACGGCCCCGGCGGCGTTGCCGTGATCGTGGAGACCACCACCGACAACCGCAACCGCACCGCAGGCAACGTGCGCTCCTATTTCAACAAGTACCACGGCAACATGGGCACGTCCGGTTGCGTGTCCTTTCTGTTTGAGGACAAGGGCGTCATCATCGTGAACAACGAGGACGGCGATATCGACGAGGATAAGCTGATGGAAACCGCGCTGGAAAGCGGTGCCGAAGACTTTGCCGCAGGAGAGGGCGTGTTTGAGATCTACACCGTGGTGGAGGATCTTTATGCCGTGAAGGAGGCGCTGGAGGGCGCGGGATACCCCATTCTCTCCGCCGAGAAGGACAAGATCGCTTCCAACTCCGTTACGCTCAGTGAGGCAGACGATCTGAAGTTCATGGGGCTTTTGATCGAGGTGCTGGAAGAGGACGACGACGTGATGAACGTCTATCACAACTGGGAAAACTGCGACTGATACCGATATGACCAAGATCATTATCGTGCGCCACGGTGAGAGCAAGACAAACGAGCTTGGGCTCCTTGTGGGGCAGGGAGATTTCCCGCTGACAGCACTGGGGCTGGCGCAGGCCGAGCAGACCGCCGCGGCGCTTGCCGACGAGCAGATCGACACCGTGTATGCCAGCGATCTTACCCGTGCGATGCAGACCGCTGCGCCGCACGCGGCGCGCCGCGGGCTTGCCGTGATCCCCGACGAGGGGCTTCGCGAGACCTATTGCGGCGATTGGGAAAGCCGCGCGTTTGCCGATCTGAGAGAAAACGAGCCGGAGCTTTACGTCGGTGGCTTTTGCAATCGCTTTATGACCTTTGCTTTCCCCGGCGGGGAGACCGTGCCCGAGAGCGGAGAGCGCTTTTTGCGCGCCGTCACGCGCATCGCAAAACAAAACGAGGGCAAGACTGTGCTGATCGCCAGCCATGGCGGTGTGATCCGCGTATTTTGGGCGATGATCTGCGGCGAGGCGCTTGAGAGCGCGGGCGAGAAGATCCCATTCCCCACCAACGCCGCGTATTCCGTGGCCTACTTTGACGGTACAAGCATTATGCCGCACGCGTATTCCTGCGATAAGCATATTACGACCGTAACTCAGGTCAAGCAATGAAAAAAGCCGCCTTTGGGCGGCTTTTTCTTTATTCATTGGAAGTTTTTTGCATAAATCCTCTCGGCACAAAGTAACATATAATATAGAACTTTTGAGAGGGGAAACCGATGAAAAAACAAAAAGAATGTGTGGCGATGCTACTGGCGGGCGGCGAGGGCAGTCGCTTACAGCCGCTGACGCAATATCTGGCCAAGCCCGCCGTGCCCTTTGGCGGGAAATACCGCATCGTGGATTTTACGCTTTCCAATTGTGCCAATTCCGGGATCGATACGGTGGGGGTGCTGACGCAATATCAGCCGCTTTTGCTCAACGAGTATATCGGCAACGGACAGCCCTGGGACTTGGATCGCAATTTCGGCGGTGTGCAGATCCTGCCGCCCTACAAGGCCAAGCGCGGCGGGGATTGGTACCACGGCACGGCAAACGCCGTGTGGCAAAACCGCGAGTTTATTGAGCGCTATCGCCCCAGATATGTCCTGGTGCTTTCGGGGGATCACATCTATCGCATGAATTACCGCGCCCTGATCGCGCGCCACAAGGAGTGTGGTGCGGACGCCACGATCGCCGTGATCGACGTGCCGCGCGAGGAGGCGTCCCGCTTTGGTATTCTTTCCGCAAACGATGAGGGGATCATCACGGATTTTGAGGAAAAGCCCAAGGAGCCGAAAAGCACGCTTGCCTCGATGGGCATTTACGTGTTCAACACCGAGTATCTGTTCCGATATCTTGCCGCCGACGAGGCGGACCGCTCCTCGAAAAACGATTTCGGCAAAAACGTGATCCCCGCGATGCTCTCGGGTGGCGGAAAGCTGGCCGCTTACCGCTTTGAGGGCTATTGGCGGGACGTGGGCACGCTGGAGAGTTTGTGGCAGGCGAATATGGATCTCACAGGCGAGCACCCCGCCTTTGACCTGTTCTGGGGCGGCGGTCGTATTTTTTGCCGCAGCGACGGCAGCACTCCCCAGTACGTGGGGGACGGTGCCGAGGTAAAGGAAAGCATTCTGTCACAGGGGTGCCGCATTTTTGGGCGCGTAGAGCGCTCGGTGCTCTCGCCCGACGTGGTGGTCGA
This sequence comes from Eubacteriales bacterium, assembly GCA_045661265.1. Classification (GTDB taxonomy): domain Bacteria; phylum Bacillota; class Clostridia; order Oscillospirales; family CAG-272; genus Firm-07. The sequence goes on along the minus strand of JAZRFG010000092.1, from coordinate 16,241 downwards.
GGCGGGTGCTGTGGTCAAGGACAGCGTGCTGATGAACGGCGTGCGCGTAAAAAAGGGCGCACGCGTGGAATACAGTATTTTAGATGAAATGGTCACGGTGAGTGAGGGCGCTGCGGTCGGCACGCCCCGCGAGCAGGATAAGCTGACCGTGATCGGCAGGGAGGTGAGCGTATGAGCGTGGCGGGCCTGATCCTTTCCAATCTTCACGACGGCGACCTTTCGCCGATGACGGCGAAGCGCACCACGGGCGCCGTGCCCTTTGGTGGGAGATACCGCCTGATCGATTTTCCGCTTTCTGCGATGGTCGGCGCCGGCATTTCCCGTATTTACGTGGTCGCGCACCACAATTATCAGTCGCTTATGGAGCATATCGGCTCCGGCAAGGACTGGGATCTGGCGCGACATAACGGGGGGATTCATATTCTGCCACCCTATAACGCCGCCTATGCCAACCCGGATGAGCGCTACAATTCCAGAATGCAATCTCTTTTGAGCGTTCGCGGTATGATCGAGCGCATTGAGGAGGAGCACGTGTTGTGCTGTGACTGCGACGCCGTGGGGGTGCCCGATTTTTCCGCTTTTATTGCCGCGCACAAGGAAAGTGGCTTGCCCATGACGATGGGTACGTCACAGGAAAAGGGCGCGAAGGAATTTGGCTCGTTGCATATCTGGATCGCGAAGACCTCGTTTTTGCGGGAGTGCTTGCACCGCGCCGATGAGGGGCGCTTCAGCTCCTTTTACGGCGACGTTGTGCGGCGCGAGGTGGGCAAGGGGAACGTGGGCATCTATCGCTTTCCCAACCGCTTTTTCGGGGTGCATTCGCTGTCGGAATACTATCGGCTGCATATGCTGCTTGCCGCCGATCCCGCGGTGCGAGAGGGGCTCTTAGAGCACGCGGAGTGTCCGCTTTTTACCAAGGCGCAAAATCTGCCCCCTGTGAAATACGGCAAAGGTGCGGTGGTGGAGCGCTCCTTGATCGCGGACGGCTGTGTGATCGAGGGCAAGGTGATCAACTCGGTTCTTTTCCGTGGCGTTCACGTGGGGCCTGATTGTGTGGTAGAGAATGCCGTGATCTCCGAACGCTGCTCGCTTACAGGACACGCGCGCGTCAGTGGTGCGATTCTGGACAAAAACGTCATTTTGGGAGGCAATGTCCGACTTTCCGGACACCCGTCCTTGCCCTTTTTCGTGGAGGAGGGGCGTGTGATTAACTGAAAAAAGCCGCGAAAGCGGCTTTTTTCAGTTAAAATCTTCTTGTTTTGCAGGCGAGATGACCGCACATATTAAAAGTGGATTTTGGTGCGGAGGTCGTTATGGCGCGGGAGGGAAAGCTTTTTTCAAATACGCTTTTGCTGGGGGTGAGCGCGGCAGTGGGGAAGGCGCTCTCGCTTTTTCTTTTGCCGTTTTTCACGGCGGCGCTCACGCCCGCCGAGTTCGGCGTTTGTGAGATCCTTGTCAGCACAGCGCTGCTTTTGACACCTCTTTTTTCTATGTACGCCCCGCAAGCCACGTTTCGCTTTTTCGCCCAAGGCGAGCGCGGCGCCGTGCGCGTGGGAGCGCTCATGCTTGGCGTGGGGGTGACCTTGTTTACGTTGCTATCCCCGCTTTTGGGGCGGATCGCCGTGCTACAGCCCTATCGTGTGATCCTGTACGTCTTTGTGCTGGCCTCGCTTGCGCGCTCCTTTGCGTCGCATATTTTACGTGCCAGAGGGGAATTTTTGCTTTTTGCCATACAACAGCTTTTTTGCTCCGTACTCACTGCGCTTTTGCAGCTCTTCTTTCTCTATTCGTTGCATCTTGGCATCAAGGGGTATCTGTGGGGGATCGTGTTGGGGGACGCCATCACCTTTGTGATCCTGCTGATCCCGCTTTTAGGGGGCATTACGTGGGAGCGGGGAACACCGCGAGGACTTTGTGTGCGCATGCTTCGCTTTGCTTTGCCGCTTGTGCCCGCGGCGCTTTTGTGGTGGGGAATGAGCGCGGCGGAGCGATATATCCTGCTTTATTTTTGCGGTGAGCGTGCGACGGGACTTTATGCCGCAGCAGCGCGTTTCCCTGCGCTGATCGGCTTTGCGACAAGCGTCTTTCTAGAGGCGTGGCATTATGCCTCCTTGCAGGGGGACGAGGAGTCGCGCGGCGTGCGCTTTGGACACACGTACGCGCTGTTTTTGCCTGTTTTGATCGCACTGGGTGGCATTTGTGTGGCGTTTTCTCCGCTTTTTGTCAGTGTTTTTTTGTCCGACGCCTATGCCGACGCCGTCCAACTTCTCGGCTTTTTGATCTTTGGTGCGGTGTGCGCGGGAATGGCGAGCTTTCTGGACAGCATCTATTCCTTGCAGCTTCGCAGCGCGGCTTCGCTGTATACAAGCGCCCTGGCCACGCTTGTTCACACGGGGCTTTCCTTTCTGCTGGTACCGCTGCTTGGCGCCGTGGGGGCAGCCGTGGCGGGGGCGCTGGGGTTTCTCTTTCTTTTTTTACTGCGGGCCGCACACACGGCACGGCTTTTGCACTTTCCAAGATATACAAAAGCTCTCGTCCCTGCCCTTTGTTTACTTTTTGTGGCGGGAGTTCTTTTTGCGGCAAATCAGCCATTTTTCGGTACCGTTGTGGCACTATTTTCGATCCTACCACTCAAAACGCCACTTGCCTCGTCTGCCATTTTTCTTATCAAACGGCTGCGCATCTTTTTGCTGCGCGGCCCCAGAAAAAGAACGGAGCAGTAAAAAACAACGCCGCTGGCAGTGCCAACGGCGGTGTTTTTTTTACTGCCCGTCGTCAAAGACGGAAAGCTGTTCTCCCGGGCGATTGGGAGCGTGATAGGGAAGTCCCAGATGCTCATAAGCGCGGCGCGTGACGCAACGTCCGCGCGGCGTGCGGGCAAGGAAGCCGATCTGCATCAGATAGGGCTCGTAAACGTCCTCCAGCGTGACCGCTTCCTCGCCGATGGTGGCGGCAAGCGTTTCAAGACCCACAGGGCCGCCGTCATAGAACTTGATGATGGCGGAAAGCATATGGCGATCCACGGCGTCAAGGCCGAGCTCGTCGATCTCAAGCTGCGCCAGCGCGTAATTGGCGATTTCGGACGTGATCTCGCCGTCCCCTTTGACCTGTGCGAAGTCGCGAACGCGCTTGAGCAGGCGGTTGGCGATACGCGGCGTGCCGCGGGAGCGCGAGGCGATCTCGATGGCGCCGTCCTCGGAGAGCGTGACGCCCAGAATGTCCGCACTGCGGCGCACGATTGAGGCGAGCTCCTCGGGGGTGTAAAGCTCCAGCTTCAGCACGACGCCGAAGCGGTCGCGCAAGGGGGTGCTCAGCTGTCCTGCGCGCGTGGTGGCGCCGATCAGCGTGAATTTGGGCAGGTCGATGCGGATGCTGCGCGCCGAGGGGCCCTTGCCGATGATGATATCCAGTGCATAGTCCTCCATCGCGGGGTAAAGCACCTCCTCCACCGCGCGGGAAAGGCGGTGGATCTCGTCGATAAAGAGCACGTCCCCTTCGGCGAGGTTGGTGAGCAGCGCCGCAAGGTCGCCCTGCTTTTCGATGGCGGGGCCCGAGGTCACGCGAATATTGACGCCCATTTCGTTGGCAATAATATTGGATAGCGTGGTCTTACCAAGACCGGGAGGGCCGTAAAGCAGCACGTGATCCAGCGAGTCGCCGCGCTTTTTCGCGGCGTCGATATAGACCTTCAGATTTTCCTTGACCTTTTCCTGACCCACGTAGTCCGCAAGCGTCTGCGGACGCAGGGAAACGTCGGGCTCGGTGTCGCCGTGCGTTTGCTCGGTGGACATAATGCGGTTTTCAAAGTCAAATTCGTTGAAATCGTTGGTGAAGTTCATACGCGCCTCTCCTTACATCAGCTTTTTGAGTGCGGCACGGATGATCTGATCCGAGCTCATCCCCGCGGTGTCCACGCCGGCAAGCGCACGCAGGATCTCGGTGCGGTTGTAGCCAAGCACCAACAGCGCCTCCTGCGCGTCCGCCATTTCGCCGCCCGCGGGAGCGGTGGCGGCGGGCAGGGGAATGCCCGGGAGATTGCTGCCAAGATCCAGACTTGCACCGCCCGCGGCGAGCTTGTCGTGCAGCTCGAGAATGATGCGCGCCGCGATCTTCGGGCCGATGCCGTTTGCCTTGGCGATCGCCTTTTTGTCCTCGGTGCACACGGCCATTACAAATTGCTCGGGCGTGAATTGCGAGAGAATGGCGATCGCACCCTTGGGGCCCACGCCCGACACGCTGGTGAGCAAAAGGAAGGTATCAAGCTCCTGCTCGGTCACAAACCCGAACAGCTCTACGCCGTCCTCACGTACGGCAAGATGGGTGTAAAGCTTTGCTTCGCTTTTGCCGGAGAGCGCGGCATACGTGCGCTCACCGATCGTAACCTTATAGCCGACGCCGCCCGCGTCAATCACGGCAAAGCTTGGCTTGAGAAGGGCAAGTGCGCCCTTGAGAAAGTAAAACATAGTTGCTCCTTTACGTTTCGGGGGGATTTTCGATGCGCTTGATGGCGCGCTCCAGCTTGATGCGGTCCAGATCCATATCGCGCCCGCAGCCAAGACAGACCACGCGGCAGATGCTTCCAACGCGCAGAATACGGAAGCGCTTATCGCCGCAGGGGTGGGGCTTTTTGAGCTCTACTTGCATATCCGGCAACAGCTTTAAGATCTGCATACAATCCTCCATTTTACGATGATCATATAAATTATACCATAAATGCACGCGAATGTAAATATAAAATAATATTTTTTGCAAAACGTTTGACGAGCGCGCGACTTTGTGCTATAATAAAGAGAATATTATGATAGGGCAGTGTTTGTCGCAAAGGAGGCGCTATGGTCATATTGGGAATCGACCCCGGGCTTGCCATCGTGGGCTGGGGTGTGGTGGATTATACCGGCGGGCGCTTCAAAACGCTGGGCTACGGCTCGATACAGACCCCCGCGGGCACGCGAACCGAGGAGCGCCTTGTGATGATCTGCGAGCAGCTGAACGCGATCATCGATCACTTCCACCCCGAAGAAATGGCGGTGGAGGAGTTGTTCTTCACCAACAACATCACCACGGGCATTCGCGTGGCCGAGGCGCGCGGCGTGGTACTGCTTTGCGGCGAGCAAAAGGGGTTAAAAATTGCTGAGTACACCCCGATGCAGGTCAAGCAAGCCGTGGTCGGCTATGGAAAGGCGGAAAAAAAGCAGGTGATTGCAATGGTCACAAGCATTTTGCGCTTGCCCGCACCCCCGAAGCCGGACGACACCGCAGACGCGCTTGCAATCGCGATCTGCCACGGGCATTGCGGGCCCTCTCGCATCGCGCAATATTTCAACAAGTAAGGAGACGGAACATATGTGGATCTGTGATAATTGGCAGGATTATGAATTGCTGGATTGCTCGAACGGTGAGCGCCTTGAGCGCTGGGGAAAATATATTTTGGTGCGTCCCGACCCCCAGATCCTGTGGCGCGACGCCGCCAAGCACCCCGCCTGGAAGAAGGCGGACGCCACCTACCGTCGCTCCTCGTCCGGCGGCGGCGCCTGGAAGAACAGCCGCCTGCCCGAGCAGTGGAATATTACTTATGGTGACCTGAAATTTCTGATCCGCCCGATGGGCTTTAAGCACACGGGCCTTTTCCCCGAGCAGGCCGCCAACTGGGACTGGTTCGGGGAAAAGATCCGACGCGCGGGTCGCCCCATCAAGGTGCTGAATCTGTTTGCCTATACGGGTGGCGCGACGATCGCAGCCGCCAAGGCGGGCGCCAGCGTGGTGCACGTGGACGCGGCCAAGGGTATGGTGGCTCAGGCCAAGGAGAATGCGCGCTTGTCCGGCCTTGCCGAGGCGCCGATCCGCTATATCGTGGACGATTGCAAGAAGTTTGTGGAGCGCGAGATCAAGCGTGGCCACTTCTACGACGCCATCATTATGGACCCACCCTCTTACGGACGCGGTCCGTCCGGCGAGGTGTGGAAGATAGAGGAGTGCGTGGACGAGCTGGTCACTCTTGCGGCAAAGCTGCTTTCGCCCGAGCCGCTGTTTTTCCTGATCAATTCTTACACCACGGGGCTTTCCCCTCTGGCGATGAGTTATATTCTCGAGCTGCGCGTCAAGAGCCGCTTCGGCGGCACCTGTACGGCGGGTGAGCTCGGTATTCCCGTCAAGCAAACGGGAGCATTTTTGCCCGCGGGTGCCAGTGCCCGCTGGGAGCTGTGAGGTAATTCATGAAAGAAGTATTTATTCGTGCCAGGAACGTGCACTACGCCTACAAGGAAGAGGGAGCGCCGGATACCGCCGTGCTGCGCGGGCTCTCGCTTGACATTCACAAGGGCGAATACGTGGCGATCCTTGGCCATAACGGCTCGGGAAAGTCTACCTTTGCCAAGCTGCTGAACGTGATCCTTACGCCGGACGCGGGCGAGCTGTGGGTGGCGGGCAAGGAGCTGACCTCCCCCGACCTTACCGAGGACGACGTTTACGCGTTGCGCCGCGAGGTGGGTATGGTCTTCCAGAATCCCGATAACCAGCTGGTTGCCACCATCGTCGAGGAGGACGTGGCGTTCGGCCCCGAAAATCTGGGCGTGCCGAGTGCCGAGATCCGTGCGCGTGTGGACGGGGCGCTTGCTGCCGTGGGAATGAGCGAGTTCGCGAGGCGCGAGCCGCACCGTCTGTCCGGTGGACAGAAGCAGCGCGTGGCGATTGCGGGCCTGATCGCAATGCAGCCCAGCTGTATGATCTTTGACGAATCCACCGCGATGCTTGACCCTGTGGGTCGGCGCGAGGTGGTGGAGTGCTTTGAGCGCTTGAACCGCGAGCGCGGTATCACCGTGATCACCATCACGCATTATATGAACGAGGCGGCGCGCGCCGACCGCGTGATCGTGCTGGACGAGGGCAGAGTGCTGATGGACGGCACGCCCGCCGAGGTGTTTGCAAGAGCTGACGAGCTGGTGGCTACGGGACTTGACGTGCCGCAGTGCACCTCGCTTGTGCACGCGCTTCGAAAAAACGGCATTCAAATCGACGGCGAGCCCGTCACGACCGAGGAGTGTGCAGAGCTGCTTCTGCGCGTATGGGAGGGCAAAGATGGCAACGGTAACGCTTGAACACGTCAGCTATACCTATGAGCCGGGCACGCCCTTCGCCACCAAGGCACTGGACGACGTGTCCCTTACCGTGCGCGAGGGAAGCGTAACGGGTATCATCGGCCATACGGGCTCTGGTAAGTCCACAATGGTACAGCTTTTCAACGGCTTGGAAAAGCCGAGCGAGGGGCGCATTTTGCTGGACGGACAGGATATCTGGGAAAATCCCAAGGATATGCAGAAGATCCGCTTCCGCGTGGGTCTTGTGATGCAGTATCCCGAATATCAACTGTTTGAAGAAACCGTGCGCGCGGATATCGCGTTCGGCCCGAAAAATATGGGGCTTCCCGCCGAGGAGATCGAGCGCCGCGTCAGTGAGGCCGCCGCGATCGTGGGACTCACGGACGAGCAGCTGGAAAAATCTCCCTTTGACCTCTCTGGCGGTCAGAAGCGTCGCGCGGCGATCGCGGGCGTGATGGCGATGCGCCCTGAGGTGCTGGTGCTTGACGAGCCCGCCGCGGGTCTTGACCCTCTCGGCCGCGACGTTATTCTGAAGGCGGTACGCGACTATGGACGCCATACGGGTGCCACCGTGATCATCGTCAGCCACAGCATGGAGGATATGGCCACCTACTGTGACGATATCGTGGTAATGGCACACGCCAAGGTGTTTTTGAACGGCTCGCGTGACGAGGTGTTCGCACACGCCGCCGAGCTGCGCTCGGTGGGTCTTGACGTGCCGCAGATCACGCATCTTGCGCTTCTGCTTGCAGAGCGCGGGCTCAAATTGCCAAGCGGTATCTATACCGTGGATGCGGCGCTTCGTGCCTTGCTCGAGTGCCGGAAAGGGCAGGGTGAGGTCTGATGAAAAGCATTGCATTGGGACAGTACTATCCCGTCAGCTCCCCCATTCACCGTCTGGACGCCAGAATGAAGGTGATCCTTGCCGTTTTGTATATCGTTTGCACCTTCCTTTGCAAAAATATACTGGCGTTTGCGGCGCTGACGTGCTCTGCGCTCGCGCTTACGCTGCTCGCGCATATTCCGCTGCGCACGATCCTGCGCGCGGTGCGCCCGATCATTTTCATCATGTGCTTTACGGCGATCTTGAATATTTTCTTCGTCAAGGGCGAGCACCTGCTTTTCAGCTGGTGGAAAATTCAGATCTTCGCCGAGGGACTTTACAGCGCCGTGTTTATGGTGGTACGTATCGTGGTGCTGATCATCGGAACCAGCTTGTTTTTGACCTACACCACCACCCCCATCGCGCTGACCGATGCGCTGGAGAGCTTGCTCAAGCCCCTGCGCGTGATCCGCGTGCCTGTGCACGAGTTTGCGATGATGATGACCATCGCACTGCGCTTTATCCCGCTTCTTTCCGAGGAGACCACGAAGATCATGAATGCGCAAAAGGCGCGCGGCGTGGATTTTTCGCATGGCTCTCTCCTCAAGCGCGCCAAGGCGCTGATCCCCATTCTCATTCCGCTTTTTGTGTCGGCGTTCCGCCGTGCCGAGGAGCTGGCGACTGCCATGGAGTGCCGCTGCTACCGCGGTGGCGCGGGTCGCACCAAGATGACCGTGCCGCACGTGCATGCGCGTGATTTTGTGGCGCTTGCGCTGATGCTCGCCTTTGGCGCGGGTATCCTATGGCTGAATTACGCGGGCATCGGCTACACCATGCCGTGAGGTGCGTATGCAGGGTAAGCTTTTGTTGACGATCGCCTATGACGGTACGAACTATTGCGGTTATCAGGTCCAGCCAAACGGCGTGACTGTGCAGGAGATGCTGAACAAGGCCGCCGAGGCGTTATTTGGCTATCCTTGTGACGTGGTGGGGTGCAGCCGCACCGACAGCGGCGTGCACGCGCGCGCTTTTTGCGCGACGATCTCCAAAAAGGGCGAGGAGTACCTGGATACCGGGATCCCCGCACACCGCGTGCCCCGCGCGATGAACGCGCATTTGCCAAGCGACATCGCCGTGCTTGCCGCGCGTGAGGTTCCTGTGGATTTTCACGCCCGCTACGGCGTTTTAAGCAAAGAATATGAGTACGTGATCTATAACGGGCGCGAGAGAAATCCCTTTTTCGAGCATCGCGCCTGGCATATCCCCACACCGATCGACGATGCGGCGCTGGACGCCATGCAAAGGGCGGCGGCGCATTTCGTGGGGAAACAGGATTTCTCTGCCTTTCGCGCCGTTGGCGCGGATACCGCACCCAAGGACGCGGTGCGCCACGTGATGAAGGCGACCGTTACCCGCGAGGGGGATCTGATCTCTTTCCGCGTGCGGGCGGACGGATTTCTGTACAATATGGTACGGATCATGGTGGGGACGCTCGCGGCCGTTGCCGCAGGGCGTATGACCCCGGAGCAGGTGCTTGAGGCCCTGCAATCGCGCGATCGCACGCTGGCAGGAAGCACTGCTCCCGCAAGCGGGCTCTATCTGGATCGCGTATTTTACCAGGATTGAATTTTGATGAGGAAAGGAGGGAAGAACATGGAAAATCAAGAGAAAGCTCTGATTCCGTGCAAAAACGAGGAAAAGTCCTATTGGGCGCGCGTCGGCGGCACTTATCGCTTTCTGTTTTGGGCGTTGCTGTTTGTACTGCCTGTGTTTGTGATCGTATTTATGGCGCTTTGTGCGGGTAGCTTTACGCGCAACAGCGTGTTCGGCTTCGGCAAGGACTTGGGTTCCATTTCTTCCTTTCTGAGCTCAGATTACGCCACGGTATCCTATACCTATCGCGAGGGGGAGTATACGGTGCTTTCCTATCACGATGGTGTGGCGGCGGTCACGGCGGGCGGCATCGAGGTCTATTCTCCCGACGGCGCACGGCTTTTGAACGTGGAGCTGTCCCTCTCGGCCCCGCGCGCGGTCTGCTCGCAAAAATATCTGCTCGCGTATGATTTCGGCGCCAGAACGTTTACGGTGACAAGCGCCTATGGCGTGCTTTTTACGGGGGAAACGGATTTCCCCATCTACGGCGCAGACATGGCGGATACGGGGCATTTCGCCCTCGTCACGGCGTCGGATACGCACCTGTCGCAGGTGCTTTTGTACGATGCCAATTTCAACTTGATCCAGCGCTTTCAAAGGGACAGCGCCACCACGGCCGTGACGGTTTCGGATAACGGCAAATACGTGGCGATGGGCGGTGTCACGGCAGAGAACGGCAACGCCGTGGGACTTGTGGAAATGTATCGAATCGGTATTAAGAATTCCGCCTTTCGCTCGGTTTTGAGTGATGCGGTGCTGGACGTGGATTTCACGGACACCCGCCATCTTGCCGTGCTGGGTGCAGAGAGCTTTCGCGCGATGGATCTGGACGGCGAATGGGACGGGATCGTGATGCTGGACGGAGAGAGCGTGAGCGCGTATGACGTGAGCGAAAACGGATGTGCGCTGGTGCTTGGCACAGATCCTTTGCGCCGCGAGAGTCGTGTGGTGATCTGCGACGAAAATGGCAATATCCTCTATGACGGTATGCAAAAAGGGGAGATCCGCGCCGTTTCGCTTGCCGAGGATCACGCCTTTTGGCTGACCGATGCGCAGCTGACACGCTTTTCGCCGGAAACGGGCGCGTGCGACGTCGTGCAGACGCCTGATGGCACAAGCGGCCTTTTTGCCGTGAGTGAAAGTGCCGTGCGCGTATTTTGCGCGGGCGAGGCACGCTATGTTGAATTTGAATGATTTGAAAGGGATTTTTGGCTATGATGATGTGTTCCAAATGTAACAAACGCGTGGCAACCGTGTTTGTGACAAAGGTGGAGAACGGACAGCGCAAGACCGAGGGGCTTTGCATCCGTTGCGCCAAGGAATTGGGGTTGCCGACCGACCAGATGATGGGCAACGTCATCGGCAAGCTCGGTATTTCTCCTGAGCAGATGGAAAATCTGGAAGCGGAGATCAACGGGCTTATTCAAGGGGGGCTTCCCAGCGATAGCGACGATAACGAGGACGGCGGAGCCCCTGCCATTGATTTCCCTAAGCTTTTCCGTGAAAGCGGTCTTTTCGGCAATCCCAAAGAGGAGAGCACTCCCGAAGGGAGTGGCGAGGAAAAGCCGTCAAAGAAGGAAAAGCAGCCAAGGGAGAAGAAGCGCAAGTTCCTGGATACCTACTGCCGCAACCTCACCCGCCGCGCCGCAGACGGCAAGCTGGATCGCATCGTCGGGCGTGAGCGCGAGCTTGCCCGCATCATTCAGATCCTTTGCCGCAGACAAAAGAATAATCCGTGCCTGATTGGCGAGCCGGGCGTGGGCAAGACCGCGATCGCCGAGGCGCTCGCTCAGCGCATCGCGGATAACAACGTGCCCTATAAGCTGCGCGGCAAAGAGGTGTATCTCGTGGATATGACCGCGCTGGTCGCGGGCACGCAGTTCCGCGGGCAGTTTGAAAGCCGTATTATGGGGCTTCTCAACGAGGTTACGGCCGCGGGGAACATCATTCTCGTGATCGACGAGGTGCACAACATCGTCGGCACAGGTAACGCCGAGGGCGGCACGAATGCCGCGAATATGCTCAAGCCCGCGCTCTCGCGCGGCGAGGTGCAGATCATCGGCGCGACCACGCTGACCGAGTACCGCAAGTATATCGAAAAGGACAGCGCCCTGGAGCGCCGCTTCCAGCCCGTGACCGTGAACGAGCCCTCGATCGAGGACGCCGTGGAGATGCTGAAGGGCATCAAGCACTATTACGAGGAGTTCCACGCCGTGCATGTCTCGGACGAGATGTTGCGCCGCGCCGTGGTGCTCTCCGAGCGTTATATCACCGACAGATACCTGCCGGATAAGGCCATCGACCTGCTGGACGAGGCCGCTGCGGAGCTTTCGCTCAACAGTGCGATTATGAACGAAAGTTACGAGATAAAAGAACAAATGTTGGCGGAAAAAGAGAAACGGGAGCAATTAGAGGCCGATCCCGCCAACGACGAGCAGTCGGAAAAGCGCCGCTTTGAGGAGCTGGCGCGCATCAAGGCTAAGGAGCTTCAGCTCGCGCAGCGCCTTGAGGAGATCGAGCCGGATCTCGGCAAGGTCAGCTTGACTGAGGAGAACCTCGCACAGGTCATCGAGATCTGGACGGGCATTCCCGCGTCCAACATCAGCGAGAACGAATTCAAGCGCATTTCGGGCTTGGAGGAGCGTCTCAAAAAGCGCATCATCGGTCAGGATAAGGCGGTGGAAGCCGTGGCACGCGCCATCAAGCGCAACCGCGCCGGTGTGTCCTACAAGCGCAAGCCCGTTTCCTTTATCTTTGCAGGGCCCACGGGCGTGGGCAAGACCGAGCTTGTCAAGACCCTTGCCGCTGACCTTTTTGACAGCCCCGAAACGCTGATCCGTTTGGATATGTCTGAGTTTATGGAGAAGCATTCCGTTTCCCGCATTATCGGCGCGCCTCCCGGATATGTGGGGCACGAGGACGCGGGCCAGCTGACCGAAAAGATCCGCCGCCGCCCCTATTCCGTGGTGCTGTTTGACGAGATCGAGAAGGCGCACCCCGACGTGCTTAACGTTCTGCTTCAGATTTTAGACGACGGGCGCATTACGGATGCGCGCGGTAAGACCGTCAATTTTGAAAATACCGTGCTCATTATGACCACCAACGCGGGCTCCGACCGCGCGGGGGCTTTGGCGGGCTTTGGCACAAACGAGCAAAAGACCGAGGACGCGCGCACCGAAAAGGCGCTTTCCCGCTTCCTGCGCCCCGAATTCCTCAACCGTGTGGACGAGGTCATCACCTTCCGCGCCCTGAGTGAGCAGGACTTCGTCGCTATTGCCGCCATTATGATGGGCGAGCTGCAAAAGGCGCTCGCGGAAAAGGGAATTGCGCTCACCTTTACCGACGCCGCGCTCGAGCTGATCGCCAAGGAGTCTTACTCGCACAAGTACGGCGCGCGCAATATGCGCCGCTATATCCAGACCCACGTCGAGGACGCGCTGGCAGAGCGGATCATCGCGGACTTCACGCGCAGCATCACGCACGCCGGCGTGAGCGAAAAGGACGGAAAAATCAGCGTAGAAGCGCTGTAAAACGGCAAAAAAGCGCCCTTTTTTCCGTAATTTTCGGAAAAACGCGCCGAAATTGTAAAAAAAATGTAAATGTGCCCGCGAGCTATTGCATTGCGGGCATATTTATGTTATAATAATTCCCGCTTGCGCGAAACGCAAGACAAAATCACACACGGGATTGCAAGTGCAGTCGGTGCCACGGTTTCCGCGGTCGCTGCATCGGATCACGTGGTGGAAAAAACCAAAGGAGGACATGAAACATGTCAGTCATTTCTATCAAGCAGCTGCTTGAAGCAGGCGTCCATTTCGGACATCACACCAGAAGATGGAACCCCAAGATGCAGGAGTACATTTTCACCGAGCGCAACGGTATCTACATTATCGACCTGCAGAAGACGGTGAAGAAGTTTGAGGAAGCTTACAACTTCGTTCGCGACCTCGCTGCCAACAACGGCACGATCCTGTTCGTCGGTACCAAGAAGCAGGCCGCAGAGGCCATCAAGGAAGAGGCAACCCGTTGCGGCATGTACTACGTGAACGTACGTTGGCCCGGCGGCATGATGACCAACTTCAAGACCATCAAGAAGTCCATCGCACGCCTCAACAATCTCACCAAGATGCAGGAAGAGGGCACCTTCGACCTTCTCCCCAAGAAGGAAGTTATCGGCAAGCAGAAGGAGATCTTCGACCTTGAGAAGAGCTACGGCGGTATCAAGACCATGGAGAAGCTCCCCTCCGCTGTGTTCATCGTTGACCCCCACAAGGAGCACAACGCTGTTCTTGAGGCAAAGAAGCTTGGCATTCCGGTCATCGCTATCGTTGACACCAACTGCGATCCCGACGACGCCGACTATATCATCCCCGGCAACGATGACGCGATCCGCGCCATCAAGCTGATCTCCTCCGCTATCGCTGACGCCGTGATCGAGGGCAAGCAGGGCGAGGACACCGCTGCTGTGGCTGAGGCCGAGGCAGTCGAGGCAGACGCTGAGTAATTTTTGTTACAAGGAGATAAAGACAATGGCTAATATTACCGCAAAGGACGTTGCAGCTCTTCGCGCCAAGACCGGTCTTGGCATGATGGACTGCAAGAAGGCACTTGTTGAGGCCGAGGGCGACGTTGAAAAGGCAGTGAAGATCCTTCGTGAGAAGGGCCTTGCCACCGCCGAGAAGAAGGCAGGCCGCGTGGCTGCCGAGGGTCGCGTTGACATCATGACCAAGAACGGCGTGACCGCTATGGTCGAGGTCAACTCCGAGACCGACTTCGCCGCAAAGAGCGACGCTTTCAAGGCATTTGTGACCGGCCTGCTTGAGACCGTTATCGCAAACAAGCCCGCAACCGTGGCTGAGCTGATGGAGATGCCCTTCGCAGGCAGCGCCAACACCGTTCAGCAGACCCTTGTTGAGCAGATCGCCGTGATCAAGGAGAACATCACCGTTCGCCGCTTCGTGATCGTTGAGGGCGTGACCTCCAGCTATATCCACGGCTTCGGCGCAACCGGCGTTATCGTCAAGTTCGATACCGACGTCGCTGACAAGGACGGCTTTGCCGAGTACGCAAAGAACATCGCCCTTCAGATCGCCGCAGGCAATCCTCCCCAGTACGTGAACATCGAAGATGTTCCCGCTGAGGCAGTTGCTGAGGAGAAGGCAGTTCTGATCGCTCAGATGAAGAACGATCCCAAGAACGCAAACAAGCCCGACGCGATCCTTGAGAAGATCGTGAGCGGCCGTCTTGGCAAGTTCTACGAGCGCGTTTGCCTTGTTGAGCAGGCATACGTTAAGGAAGACAGCATGACCGTTGGCGCATACACCGCAGCTACCGCTAAGGAGCTTGGCGGCGCCATCAAGATCTGTTCCTTCGTTCTTTACGAAAAGGGCGAGGGCATCGAGAAGAAGGAAGAGGACTACGCAGCCGAGATCGCAAAGCTTTCCGGCGTGAAGCAGTAATCTGAATTCTGAAATATTGCTTTCCAACCCGCCCCGCAGGCAACCGCCTGCGGGGCGGGTTTTTTATCTTTCGGCTTTTTTCCTTATTTCTTTTATAATTTTTCTTTAATACTCTTTACAAAAAAACAAAAATAGGGTAAAATATAGAAGAATACAATTAAAGCGAGGTATGCGTATGGCAGCTCCCAAGTACAAGCGTATTTTGTTAAAGCTTTCCGGTGAGGCACTGGCCGCCGGGGGACAGGGTATCCTCAATTTTGATTTCATCGACAGCATCGCCAAGGTTCTGGTGCGCTGCCGTGCCGAGGGCGTTGAGATCGGCGTCATCGTGGGCGCGGGCAACATCTGGCGCGGCCGTCAGGGCGGGGAAATGGACCGCACACAGGCCGACCACATGGGCATGCTTGCCACCGCCATCAACGCGCTGGCGCTCCAGGATCGCTTCTGCGCCGCGGGGCTTGACGCCATCGTGATGAGCGCCGTGGATATGCCCGCCTTTGCGGACGAATTTACCGTGCGCGACGCCAAGCGCGCGCTGGAAAAGGGAAAGACCGTGATCTTTGCCTGCGGACTTGGGCAGCCCTTCTTCTCGACCGATACCGCCGCCGTGCTGCGTGCCGCCGAGATCGACGCGGACGCCGTACTGATGGCAAAGAACATCGATGGCATCTACACCGCCGACCCGATGAAGGATCCCACCGCGACGCGCTACCGCGAAATTACTTATAAAGAGGTATTGGACAAGGAGCTCAAGGCCCTTGACCTTTCCGCTACCACCTTCTGTATGGACAACGGCATCCGCTGTTACGCTTTCGCCCTTTCCGATCCCGATAACATCTACCGCGTGGTAATGGGCGACCACGTGGGCACCGAGCTTCACCGCTAATTTTAAGAAAGAGAGTACGTATTATGAAACTGAACACCAAGGATTTCGAAGCAAGAATGGATAAGGCGATCGCCGCCCTGAACAGCAACTTTGACACCGTTCGCGCAGGACAGGCAAGTGCCGCCGTGCTCAACCGCGTGACCTTTGAATATTACGGCGCACAGACGCCCCTTAAGGATATGGCCGACATCCGTCAGGCAGACTCCAGAACGCTGGAGATCAAGCCCTACGACGGCTCCACCCTCAAGGCGATGGAGAAGGCGATTCTCGCCTCTGACGTGGGTATCACCCCCGCCAACGACGGCACCAAGCTGCGCCTGGTCTTC
>JAZRFG010000091.1:0-2614 GCA_045661265.1 Eubacteriales bacterium | reverse complement strand
TTTTTGGTGCCGGAAGCGGGGGTCGAACCCGCACGGTATCGCTACCACTGGATTTTGAGTCCAGCACGTCTGCCAATTCCATCATTCCGGCGCAACGAAAGTATTATAGCATATCCCGCGCCAAAAATCAAGGGCTTTTTCGCTTTTTTTGAAAATAAATACGCCACGGCACGCGCCCTCTTTTTGTGGCGTTTGCTGTCAAAAGCCCCCTTGCCCACATATACTGTCCCTGAGTGCATCCCACAAACCTAGCAAGGAGGTCTTTATGTCGGAAAACAGTACACCCCAAACGGGGACGGGATACTTACTGGTGCAGGTCACCACGGCGAACACCGCCATTCCCCTCTCGGACGCCTTTGTCAGCGTTTCGCGCGACGGCGCGCAAAACGAGCTGCTTTACACGCTCCGCACCGGGGCGGACGGACGAACGCCGCGTGTGGCGCTGTCAGCGCCCGCACGCGAGGATAGCTTCACCCCCTCGGATATTCCCCCGTTTTCCACCTATAATATCGCGGTGCAGGCGCGCGGGTACGGCGCGGCAAACTACAATCACGTGCCCATCTTTGACGGCATTACCGCCTTTCAGCAGGCGGATCTTGTGCCCTTGCCCGCAAGCGGCTGGCAGGACGGATTCACGCAAAGCTCACCGCAGCAGTTCGGCACGCAAAACGATTTCGGCGTGCAGGGAGGTGCGTGATGCCGGCACTGCCCTACATTCCCGAAACCGTGACCGTGCACCTCGGGCGCCCCGAGGAAAACGCGCGCAACGTGACGCTCCCATTCCTCGAATACGTGGCCAACGTGGCCTCCAGCGAAATCTACCCCACCTGGCCGGAAAGTGCGATCCGCGCGAATATGTACGCGCAGATCTCCTTTTTGCTCAATCGCATCTATACCGAATATTACCGCTCGCGCGGATACGATTTCGACATCACGAACTCCACCTCAATCGACCAGAAATTCATCGAGGGGCGGGATATCTTTGAAAATATCCGCGCGCTCTCAGCCGAGCTTTTCGACAGCTATGTCGTGCGCCAAGGGAGCGTTGAGCCCCTCTTCACCGCCTATTGCGACGGACGGCGTGTCACCTGCGACGGGCTTTCGCAATGGGGCACGGTGGATCTTGCCGAGCAGGGGTATACCCCGTATGAGATCCTGCAATATTACTACGGCGACGACATTGACATTGTCACCGACGTACCCGTGGGCCCCTTGCGGGAGAGTCCCCCTGCGATCCCCTTGCGCGTGGGGAGCGTGAACGAGAACGTGCGCACCGTGCAGCTGCGCCTCAACCGCATTGGCAAGAATTATCCCTCGATCCCCAAGATCCCGGAGCCGGACGGTGTGTTCGGCGCGGAAACGGAAGCGGCCGTGCGCCGCTTTCAGCAGATCTTCGGCCTTGCCGAGGACGGCGTGGTCGGGCGCGCCACGTGGTATTATATCCGCCGCATCTACAACGCCGTCAAGCGCCTCAACGAGATCGACAGCGAGGGCGTGACGCTGGAGGAGGTCACGTCGCAGTACCCCGGTGTACTGCGCGAGGGGGACGTGTCACTTGGCGTGTTGAATCTGCAATATTTCATCAACTATCTCTCGGGCTATTACAGCACGGTCCCGCCCCTTACGGTAGACGGTACTTTCGGCCCCGAAACGCGCGCGGCGGTCATTGACGTGCAGAACACCTTCGGGCTGCCCGCCGACGGCATCGTGGGCGAGATCACCTGGGAAGCGATCTACGACGCGTATCTCGGCATCGTTTCCACCATTCCGCTGGAGTTTACCGAGGGGCAGACCGTGCCCTTTCCCGGCGTGGTGCTGCGCGTGGGGGCAAGCGGGGACGACGTGCGCCTCTTACAGGAGTATCTTGCCACGATCTCGCCGGTATTCCCCGCCATTCCCACCGTCACGCCGGACGGCGTGTTCGGCCCGCGCACAAGGGACGCCGTGATTGCCTTCCAAGAGGAGTTCGGTCTGCCGATTAACGGACGCGTGGGAGCGATCACATGGGCCGCTATCACCGATATTTACGACGATATTGCCGGCGGCGGCACGCTTGCCGAGGGGCAATATCCGGGCTTTGAGCTGGGGAGGTGAGGACAATGCCCACAGAGATCGAAAAACAGGCAACGGCAAACCTGCAGCGCTATCTGCGCACGCTTTATTACTTTGACGACGCGCTCTCCCCCCTGCCCGTGGACGGCGTCTTTGACCGCGCCACTGAAGAGGCGGTGCGGCGCTTTCAAAAGGGGGAGGGCCTGCCCGTGACAGGGCGGGCAGATCAAGCAACGTGGGAACGGCTTTTTTCGCGCTACACCAAGGAAAAGGCGCTACGCCGCGCGCCTGCGCGGATTGCATATTTCCCGCGCGTGCCGCCCGATTACCGCGTTGTGCTCGGTGAGGAACAATTCCTTGTTCGGGTGATTCAACACGCCTTACAGGAGATCGCGCTGGATTTTCAATACCCCGCCCCCGTGCCGCAAAGCGGCAGGTACGACGAGGACACGGCCAACGCCGTACGCGTGTTGCAGCGGGCAAGCGGCCTTGCCGAGGACGGCGAGGTCGACCGCGCCACGTGGGAGGAGCTTGTACGCTATTACAACTACCTTTACGCGGA
>JAZRFG010000090.1:0-2930 GCA_045661265.1 Eubacteriales bacterium | reverse complement strand
CGGCCGTGCGGCGCGAAACGCCCAGGGTAAGGTCATTATGTACGCCGACACGATTACGGGGTCGATGCAGCGCGCGATCGGTGAAACAAACCGCCGCCGCGCCATTCAAGACGCCTATAATAAGGCGCACGGCATCACTCCCACCACCATCGTTAAGAGCGTGCGCGATATCATCGAGATCGGCTCGCTTGCCGACGAGGCCAAGACGAAGGGGAAGGGCAAAAAGAAGCTTTCCGCCTCGGCACGCGAAAAGCTGATCGAAAAGCTTTCCGCCGAGATGCGCGAGGCCGCCGCACGGCTGGAGTTCGAGCAAGCGGCGTATCTGCGCGATAAGATCCGCGAGCTGCGCGAGGAGGAATGAGCATGATCGTATTTTTGATACTGTGTGCCGCCATTGCCGTGGTTGGTGTCGTGTGGCTTTATCAGATTGCGCAGGGTAGGACACGCCGCGCGCCCGACCAAAAGCTGACCAACGCTTTGCAAAGGTTAAAGGAGCAGGGCAGAGCTGCCGCGAGCAAGCTTCAAAAGAAGGATAAATAAGATGGCAAATGAGTTGAAATTAACGGGCGTTCGCGTCCATAACTTGAAAAATATTGACGTCACCATTCCGCGCGACAAGCTCGTGGTGCTGACGGGTCTTTCCGGCTCGGGCAAGTCCTCTCTCGCGTTTGATACCATCTACGCCGAGGGACACCGCCGTTTTGTTGAGTCGCTTTCCTCCTATGCCCGTATGTTCCTGGGACAGCTGGACAAGCCCGATCTTGATAGCATCGAGGGGCTTTCCCCCGCGATCTCGATCGACCAGAAAACAACCTCTAAAAACCCGCGCTCCACGGTGGGTACGGTGACGGAAATTTACGATTACCTGCGCCTGCTTTACGCGCGCATCGGCGTGCCGCACTGTCCCGTGTGCGGCAAGGAGATCCGCCAGCAGAGCAAGGATCAGATCGTGGACCGTATTCTGGCGCTTCCCGAGGGGACGCGCTTTATGGTTCTCGCGCCCGTGGTGCGTGCCAAAAAGGGTATGCACGAAAAGGTGTTTGCCGACGCGCGCAAGAGCGGTTTTTCCCGCGTGCGTGTGGACGGAAGCTTGTATGAGCTTTCCGAGGAGCTGAAGCTGGATAAAAATCTCAAGCACACCGTTGAGGTCGTGGTGGACCGTTTGATCAACCGCGGCGACATTCGCGCGCGCCTTGGCGACTCGGTGGAAACGGCGCTTTCGCTGGCAGAGGGCAACCTGCTCATCTCCCCCGTGACGCGCGAGGGCGAGGAAGCGCAGGAGGAGCTGGCGTTCTCGCAGAATTACGCCTGCGAGGAGCACGGCATCTCCTTTGGCGAGCTGGAGCCGCGTATGTTTTCGTTCAACAATCCGCAGGGCGCGTGCCCGCACTGTGCGGGCTTGGGCTCTATGCGCCGCGTGGCAGTCTATAAGCTGATCCCCGACGAAACGCTGCCGCTTTCGGGCGGCGCGATCGCCGTGAACGGCTTCAAATCCCTCGCCGCTGACGACGGCTGGAACGGGCCCTTGTTCGCCGCCGTAGGCGAGCGCTTCGGGTTTGATCTCGACACGCCCGTGTGCGAGTTTACCCCCAAACAGCGCGATGTGCTGCTGTACGGCTCTGGTGAGGAAAAGTATCACGTAACGCGCTATTTTGACGGCGCGGTCAAGGAGCAGATCACGCATTTCGAGGGGCTGGTGCCGATCATCGAGCGCCGCATGAAGATGAACGTGATCGGGGAATATTACGATGATTTTGTGGAGGACGCGCCCTGTCCCGAATGCGGCGGCAAGCGGCTTTCTCCCAACATTCTTGCGGTTACGGTGGGCGGCAAGAACATTCACGAGTTCTGCGATATGTGCGTCAAGGACGCGCTCGCGTTTGTAGAAAACCTGACACTTACCGAGAGCGAGGCACTGATCGCAAGAGAAATTCTCAAAGAGGTGAAAAGCCGCCTTGGCTTCCTTGTCAGCGTGGGGCTTGATTACCTCACGCTCACCCGCCGCGCGGGCACGCTTTCGGGCGGCGAGGCACAGCGCATTCGCCTCGCGACCCAGATCGGCTCGTCGCTGATGGGTGTGCTGTATATTCTCGACGAGCCGAGCATCGGCTTGCATCAGCGCGACAACGGCAAGCTGATCCGCACCCTGCAGCGCCTGCGCGACCTTGGCAACAGCGTCCTTGTCGTCGAGCATGACGAGGAGACGATGGAGGCCGCCGATTTCATCGTGGACGTGGGACCCGGCGCGGGCATTCACGGCGGCGAGATCGTGGTGGCGGGCACGCCCGCCGAGGTGATGGCGTGCGAAAAGTCGCTTACAGGCGCGTATCTTGCGGGCAGAGAGGTGATTGCCGTGCCCCGCGATCGCCGTGAAGGAAACGGCCATTTTCTGCGCGTAAAGGGCGCAAAGCAGAACAACCTGAAGGGCATCGACGTGGAAATTCCGCTTGGCACGCTGACTTGTATCACGGGCGTGTCGGGCTCGGGTAAATCCTCGCTGATCAATGGTATCCTGTACCCCTATCTGGCGCATAAATTGAATCGCGCGGCGACCTTTGCGGGACCGCACGACAGCATCGAGGGCGCAGAGCATCTGGACAAGGTCATTGCCATTGATCAAAGCCCCATTGGGCGCACGCCGCGCTCCAATCCCGCAACTTACACGGGACTTTTCAACGAGATTCGGGATCTTTCTGCCAAACCGCCCGAAGCAAAGGCGCGTGGCTACACGGGCGGACGCTTCTCCTTCAACGTGAAGGGCGGACGCTGTGAGGCGTGCGAGGGCGACGGTGTGAAGAAGATCGAAATGCACTTTTTGCCCGACGTTTACGTCACTTGTGACGTGTGCAAAGGCAAGCGCTACAACCGCGACACGCTTGACGTGCTGTATAAGGGCAAGAGCATTGCCGACGTGCTTGAAATGACGGTAG
>JAZRFG010000089.1:0-2019 GCA_045661265.1 Eubacteriales bacterium | reverse complement strand
CATGATCCAATCGCAAAGCACGTGCCACTCTGCCAGCTTGTGCGTGCGACGCGCGTAATAGATATTGATGAGGTTTTCATAGTTCATCGTAACGGTGCGCATCTGGTTGTAGGAGCTGGGAAGCATCTGGATCATATTGTGCCAGCTCTGACGGTCGGTCTTGTCCGCCACAAACTTCTCGCGTTCGCTCTCCAAATATGTAATCACCGCGTCCAGCGCGGCAAGGCCGCCCTCGTCCAGGCGGTCATGCGAAAAATCGCCGCGCTCAAAGGGCTTCGTATGGATCTTATGCATCGTTGAGGTGGAATTGGCCACCGTGCCGACCTTATAGGTGTCAAATTCCTTCCACCAGTAAAGGGGCGCGGTGATGTCCACGCTCACGAAAATCTGGCGCAGGAACTTGCGGTGA
The DNA here is from genome assembly GCA_045661265.1 of Eubacteriales bacterium. Lineage (GTDB taxonomy): Bacteria > Bacillota > Clostridia > Oscillospirales > CAG-272 > Firm-07. The sequence goes on along the minus strand of JAZRFG010000089.1, from coordinate 1,610 downwards.
TCGGTGCCCGCGTGCGCGAGGCGCTGCGCAAGATCCAGGTCGTTGGCTCCCATCACGAAGTTACCCTGCTCGTCATAGGTGCTGTCCATTCTTGCCCAGCTGTTCATCGGGTTGCGCGCGCCGCGAATGGCGTTTTCCATGTTCATGACCGAGGTGCGTTCTACTTTCAGCATATCTTTTCTCCTTCTTTTGTGCCGACAAGGCGGCACAGTGCTTTTTGTATCTGCGCGGCGTCAAGCCCCGCGCTCTGCCACGGGCTCTCGCCGCGGCGGGTGTTCAAAAATCCGTTTTCCAGCGCCAATAACTCATACCGTCTTCCCTCTAACGCGCCACAGCGTGAAAGCGCATCCGACAGATTCATTCCAAAGCCGCCCGCGCGGATCTCCTCCTCCAGGAAAAGAAGATTGCCCCGCAGCAAGAGTGCCGTGCGCGCAGCCACCTCGCCGTAAGGCGCGATCTGCTCGCACAAAAGAATGCGGACGGCAACGCCCTTTTCCTGCAGCGCTCTTGCGGCTGCCAGCGCCTCGGCGGCGATCCTGCCGTGCGTCAGTACGGTTACCTTGGGCGCGGCACCGCTTTCCCACACGCGCACACCGGGTGCCGTGTCCGGCTCGCCGTCCGGGTAAAACGCGTCGGCAATCGCCCCGTCGGGCTCTCCCGACGGATAGCGCAGGGCGCACAGGGCCGTGCTGTCGAGTGCCGCGCGCAACGCGCGCGCCACGCCCGCTCGTGTGACAGGGGTAAAGATCCTCGCCTCTGGCAGAACGGAAAGCATCGCCACGTCAAATACGCCGTGGTGTGTGGGGCCGTCCCCTGCATTGAGCCCGGCGCGATCGATGCAAAGCGTGATCGGTAAGCGCTGAAGCGCAGCGTCGTGCAGGATATTATCGTATCCCCTTTGCAGAAAAGTGGAATAAAGTGCCACAACGGGTCGAATATTTGCGGCAGAAAGCCCCGCCGCAAAGGTCAGCGCGTGCCCCTCTGCGATCCCCACGTCAAAAAAGCGCTTGGGGTGCTTTTCGGCAAAGGCGGCCAGCCCCGTGCCGTCCCGCATCGCGGCGGTAATGGCACAGATCCGCTCGTCGGCATCGGCAAGCTCGCAAAGCGTCCTGCCCATCGCCAGCGAAAAGCTCTCCCCAGTACAGGCCTTCCCCCGCGGCGGAAGTGAATGATAAAGGTGGGGCGCTGCCTCAGCGGGCGCATAACCCTTTCCCTTTTGCGTTTTCACGTGCAGCACCACGCTGCCCTGAGATTGGCGGATATGCTTCAGCATCGAAAGCATACTGTCAAGATCGTTTCCGTCCACCGGTCCAAGATAGCGAACACCCATATGCTCGAACAGATTCTGATGATACAAAATGCGCTTGATGCCGCGCTTGACGCGGCTCACCAAACGGTAAAGCAGCGGGCCGATCAGCGGCACGTGCCGCAGCACAAAGGACGTCACCCGCTTGGTGGTCACGTAGGGGCGAGAAGCACGAATGTGCGACAAGTGCCCTGCAAGCCGCCCCGTATTTTCCGAGATCGACATTTCGTTTTCGTTGAGAATGATCACAAGGCGCACGCTATGGCGGCAATTGTTGAGCGCCTCCAGCGCAAGCCCCCCTGTC
>JAZRFG010000088.1:0-4137 GCA_045661265.1 Eubacteriales bacterium | reverse complement strand
TGACAGGATTTGAACCTGCGACATCCTGGTCCCAAACCAGGCGCGCTACCAACTGCGCTACATCCCGATGGAACACAGGGTGAGATCCTGTTTACCAAGTTATTATAGCAAACCGTGCTTTGCTTGTCAACCCCTTTTCGCGAAAAAAGTGAGAAAACCGCGCGACTTTTTTCGCCTTGTGCCGCGTGAGGCGCTTGTGTGACAATTTTGGTGAATTTGCCTCCTTGGTTTTTTTCGCCAAATGTGGTATAATAAAAAAACGGTGCGGGGAAAAGATCTGCGCGCTTCGCCTGCGGGCGGGAAAGGATTTTTATGATTAACTTGAATGAGGTACGCATCGTTCTGGATTCCTCGGGGGATCTTTGGGAGCTTGAGGGCCTGCGCGTGGCATCTGTGCCGCTTCGCATCACCACCACGCTCACCGAGTACGTAGACACCGCCGCGCTGGACGTGGCGAAAATGACCGCCGAGCTGGCACATTACAAGGGGAAGAGTGGCACCTCCTGCCCCTCGATGGGAGATTTCCTCACCGCCTTTGGCGATGCAAAGTACGTCTTTTGCATCACGATGACCTCTAAGCTCTCGGGCACCTATAACGTCGCCATGGCGGCGGCGCGTGCCTATGAGGAGGAGCATCCCGAGCGCCGCGTGGGCGTGATCGATTCGCTTACTACCGGCCCCGGTATGAAGCTGCTGGCAGAGCGCATTGCAGCTCTGCTTGCCGAGGGTGCGGATTTTGACGAGATCTGTTCGCGCGTGCATACCTACCGCGACAACAACGAGCTGCTCTTCCTTTTGGAGTCGCTCAACAACCTGGCAAACAACGGCCGCGTCAGCCGCGCCGTGGCGCTGATCGCGGGTGTGCTTGGCATTCGTATGCTGGGCCGTGCCGTGGTGGGCGAGATCAAGCCCGTGGCAAAGCCGCGCGGCGAGAAAAAGTCGCTGGAGGCCACCTTTGCCCAGATGCAGGAGCTTGGCTATCGCGGCGGCAAACTGCGCGTGTCGCACAGTGAAAACCCGGGCGTTGCAAACGCGCTTTGCGATATGGTGCGCGCCAAGTACCCCGACGCCAACGTGGAGTGCTATCCCGCCCGCGGGCTTTGCAGCTTTTACGCGGAGCGCGGCGGCATCATTTTGGGATTTGAAGTGGAAAAATAAGCGAAAGCACCCCGCTGACACAGTCGGCGGGGTGCTTTTTCAAATCTCTTTTCGATACCGTAAGGGGGGTAATCCCGTTTTTTTCTTGAACAGACGGCAAAAATAGGTGCAGCTGGGCAGGCCTGAGCGCTCGGCGATCTCGCTCACGGACAGCGTGGTGTGCACCAGCAGCTCCTTGGCGAGCTCGATGCGCCGCGCGGTGACGTATTGATTGACGCTGCAACCCATATGCTCGGAAAACAGGCGATAGAGCATCGTTTTGGAAAGATGCAGGTCGCGGCAGATCTGTTGCGCGTGCAGCGGCTCGGCGATATGCTCGTCCACGTACGCGGCAAGGCGCGCCGCCTCGGCACTGTTGCGCGCCAGGATCAGATTTTCGTTGAGGATGTAGGACACCAGAATGGTGGCCAGGTTGACCGCGGCGGCGGCGCGCTCCTTGGTATAAAGCGGAAGCGTACGGTAAAGCGCGCGCGCCGCGTCGGGGTCGGGGAAGCGCGAAAGCAGCGTGTCGCTCGGCTCCTCGCTGGTACGCATACGCCCCATGACCAGATAGCCAAGCGGCGTGTCATCCTTGCAAACGGGCACGCACATATCCACAAATCCCGCGTGGCAGTGGTGTGTTTGCGGCTCGCGGGTCTTGGCGCAGAGCTCAAACAGGCGCTTGTCGGAAACCGCGCACAGGGTGCTGCCGCAATAGCTTTGCAGCAGCTGACAGAAATCGCCCTCAATGTCCTTGCAGGAAAGCACGTTGTGTGACGCCGCATCGTAGAGCGAGATGCGGATCCCCGCGAGCTCGGAAAAATCATCCAGCACGCGGCGCAGCTTTTCGCGGTTGTAATTGACGAGCATCGCATCACCCCCCTTTTTTTCATTATCTTATCATATCCCGCGCACTTTGTAAACAGTTTTCTTTTTGTTTGGGGCAAAAGTGCAATTTTTCGGGATCAATATGCCTTTACACACACGTGCGTGTGTGCTATACTACCCCTTGTATTTTGAGATACGGAGGATGTTATGGCATATTTTTGGATGACCGTGTGCGTGATCACCTGTACGCTCCAATCTCCTTTCAAAAAGATCTATCAGGGCAAGACCGACAAAGGGACGTTTCTGTTCACCGCAATGATCCAGCTGTCGGCGGCGCTCTTTTTTGCGGGCGCGTGTCTGTTTGACGGCAATTTCGCGTATGAGCGGGGGGTGCTGCCCTATTCGCTCGTGTTTGCACTTGCGACCTCAAGCTTTTGCATCACCAGCGTGGCGGCGCTGCGCTACGGGTCGCTTGCGCTCACCACGCTGTTTTCCTCGTATTCCTTGATGCTGCCCACGCTCTACGGCTTTCTGCGCTTCAAAAATCCCGTATACGTGTCCCAGCTGATCGGTATTACACTGCTTTTGGTGTCGCTGTATCTGACGAATATGGGGGAAAAGGAAGGTGGCGCCAAGGAGGAAAAGGAGAGCCGGAACTTCAAAAAATGGCTGCCGCTTGTCATCGTGATGACGCTCGCCAACGGCTTGTGCGCGATCACGCAGACCGAGCAGCAGTATCGCTTTGACGGCGCCTACAAAAACGAGTTTATGATGATTGCGCTGCTTGCTTCCTTTGGTGTGTTGCTGGTACTCGGCATCCTGCGGGAGCGCCGCGACGTGAAAACGGTGCTGAAGCTCGGCGCCCTGCCCGCCGTGCTGACGGGCGCCGCCAACGGCGCGACCAATCTGTTGGTGATGGTGGTGACGGCGACGATCGCCGCGTCGGTGTTCTTCCCCGTGATCTCGGGCGGCGGCATGGTGCTGGCCTACGTCATTTCCGTGACCGTGTTCCGCGAAAGGTTCGCGGCGGCACAGAAGATCGGTATCCTGCTCGGTATCGCGTCGCTGGTGTTTTTGAATCTGCCCTTTGGGGCGCTGTAAATCAAGAAAAAAGGACGGCTTTCGTCCTTTTTTTCTTGCCAAAGCGGCGCAAGTGTGCTATACTGTATGTAATACAAGCAAGGGGGACGGCACGGTGTTATCGACGGTTTTCAGCGCGGGGATCTGTGGCATTGACGGCTTTTTGGTCAGCGTGGAATGTGACGCGCAGGAATATATGGCGAGCTTTGAGATCGTGGGGCTGCCCGACCTTGCCGTGCGCGAGGCGAAGGAGCGCGTCCGCACGGCGGCGCGCAACAGCGGATTCCGCTTTCCGCAAAGCGCGCTGACGGTCAATCTGGCGCCTGCCGATCGCAAAAAGGAGGGCTCCGGCTTTGACGTGGCCATCCTGGCCGGCATTCTGCGCTGTGCGGGCATCATCCACCATCAGGTCGATCTTTCCCGCGTTTGCCTTGTGGGCGCGCTCTCCTTATCCGGCGAGACCCGCGGCGTCCGCGGTGCGCTCCCGATGTGCGTTGCCGCCAAAGAGGCGGGCCTCACCGAGATCTTCGTGCCCGCCGTCAACGCAAGGGAAGCCGCGGCCGTGGAAGGCATTCGCGTCTATCCGTTAACGAGCATGCGCGCACTGGTAGACCACTTCAACGGCGTGTGCTTTATTGAGCCCATCGAAATGGATCGCTCCGCCTTTGCCAACGCCGTGCTTTCCTGCGCGGTGGATTTTGCGGACGTGCGCGGCCAAGCTGCCGCCAAGCGCGCGATGGAGATCGCTGCCGCGGGTGGTCACAACATCCTGCTGATCGGCCCGCCCGGTACGGGTAAATCCATGCTGGCGAAGCGTCTTCCCACCATCCTGCCGCCCCTGACCTTTGACGAGGCGATCGAAACCACCAAGGTGCACTCGGTGGCGGGCACGCTCCCCGAGGCACAATCCCTGCTCTCGGCAAGGCCCTTCCGTGCACCGCATCACACGATGTCGGCTGTCAGCCTTGTAGGCGGTGGCGCCAATCCCACACCCGGCGAGGTCTCACTTGCCCATAACGGTGTGCTGTTTTTAGACGAGCTGCCCGAATTTCCCAAAACCGTGACCGACACGCTGCGCCAGCCGTTAGAGGA
>JAZRFG010000087.1:0-8853 GCA_045661265.1 Eubacteriales bacterium | reverse complement strand
TTCAAAAAGCCCTGCACCGCGTCACAATGACAAATGCAATCGGGGTTGCCCACCCTTGCCAGGCGGAACACGTCCGCCACGGGATAGATCGCGCCCGTTTCATTGTTGACCAGCATCATGCTCACGGCAAACAGGTCCTTGTTGCAGTGCTTTTGCACGACCTCCATATCCATTTTGCCCCCGCGCGTCGGCACCTTTACGATGCGAAAGCCCTCTTTTTCCAGCAGGGCAAGGTTTTGCAACACACTTGGGTGCTCGCTGTCGGTGGTAAGGATCGTAGTGGCGGTACGGCGGCTCTTCGCGCGTGCCGTACCCAAAAGCGCCAGGGCTGTGGCCTCAGTGCCCGAGCCTGTGAAGATCAGCTGGCCGTCCTTTAAGTAACGCTCGCCAAGGGCCTCCCCAAGGGCGGCGCGGCTTTGCTGCAAGAGCTTTGCCGCGCGCGCACCCTGCGCGTGCAGCGAGGAGGGGTTGCCGAACTCCTCCATCGCCCCCAGCATCGCGTCCCTTGCCGCCGCGCAAAGCGGCGTGGTGGCACTGTTATCCAAATAGATCATCAGCGCAGTTGGAAGTTGGCGCGGATCAGCTCCACGTCCTCAAGATTGGTGTCAAAGTCGGCAAGCTTTGCAGTATATTGCAGCGTGTAGACCATATTCCTGTCTACCGCGATGACCTGCAGCTGCTTGTAGGTATCGTCACCCACCTTGTGCGTAAACACGACCTGGTAGGCGTTCATGCTGCCCATCGTGGTGTCCTTGCATTCCGCCTCGACCACGGTAAGGTCGGAAAGCACGGCGGCAAAGTCCTTTTGGCATTTTTGCTCCCAGAAGCTCCGGGGGGTATAGTAGGTGTCCGACAGATAGGTGTCCGCGATCACATTAGCCTCGCCAAGCGGAGAGAGCGCACCGCAAATGCGGGCGTCCGTCTGCTCAAACCAGCTCTCTGGCACGTACAGAAAAAACTTGTCATTCTCGGTCGCGGCATTCTTCATGCCGTCCGTCACGTCGTCCTCGCCACCGCAAGCCACAAGAGAGGTGGCAAGCACCAAGAGGAGCAACAAAGCAATCCATCTTTTCATTTTTTCATCCTCGCTTATTTCGTTTTAATGACCTCGGCGGCGGCACTCAGCACGCCGATGCGACCGCTTTCAAAGGTAAGGCCGCCCTGGAAGAAGGCGGTAAAGGGGGGCTTGAGAGGACCGTCTGCCGACAGCTCGATCGACGCACCCTGCACAAAGGTGCCCGCGGCCATGATGACCTTGTCCTGATAGCCGGGCATTGCCCACGGCTCGGGGGTCACGTAGGCGTCCACAGGGGAGCCCGCCTGAATGCCACGGCAGAAAGCGCAAAGCGCCTCGGCGCTCTCGGTGATCACGGTCTGAATGATGTCGGAGCGCAGCTGTTCGGGTGCGGGCTCGACGCGGTAGCCGAGCGCGCGGAATACGTAAGCGGCAAAGTGCGCGGTCTTGAGCGCCTCGGCCACGGTGTGCGGCGCGTAGAAAAGCCCGCGGTACATATTCTTGTTCTCGCCGAGCGTGGCGCCGACCTCAAGCCCGATGCCGGGGCAGGTCAGGCGATAGGAGCAAAGCTCCACGGCCTTGGCGCTGCCTGCAAGGTAACCGCCGGTTTCCGCCATACCGCCGCCCGGGTTTTTGATGAGCGACCCGATGATCAGATCCGCGCCCACGGCGGTGGGCTCGATCTCCTCGGTAAACTCGCCGTAGCAGTTGTCCACCACCACAAACGCGTCGGGGCGCACCGCCTTGACGCACTTCACCGCCTCACCGATCTCGGCAACGGTCAGGGTGCGGCGGTTGAGGTAGCCCTTCGAGCGCTGAATGAAGCAGACCTTGACGCGCTTACCCTCCTCGCTTTCCAGAAAAGCGGTGATGGCGGGCAGATCCAACGTTTTGCCCTCGACAAGGTCGATCTGACGGTACTCGACGCCGTAGTCGGCAAGCGAGCCGTTGCCGCGCTCGCCCGCGATGCCGATGACCTCCTCTAAGGTGTCATAGGGCTTGCCCGCGATGGAGAGCATGATGTCGTTGGGGCGCAAAAGCCCGAACAGACCGATCGTCAGGGCGTGCGTGCCGTTGACGATGCTGTGGCGGACGAACGCCGCCTCGGCGCCCATCACGTCGGCAAAGATCTTATCCAGCGTATCGCGGCCGCGATCGTCATAGCCGTAGCCGCTGGAGCCCGCGAAGCACGCGGCGTCCACGCGGTGCTCGGCAAAGGCGCGCATCACCTTGGCGGTGTTTTGGCGCGAGATGCGCGAGATCTCGGCAAACTGGGGCGCAAGCGCCTGCTCTGCGCGCTCGCCGAGCGCCAAAAGCTCATCAGAAAACATCATTTCAAACTTCCTTTCAGATATGCGATGGCAAGCGCCACGGCGGCACTCGCGTCACGCAGATCGATCATTTCCACGGCGGAGTGGATATAGCGCGTGGGGATCGAAAGCGCTCCCGCGCGGCAGCCAAGCCCCGTCATCTGCACGGATGCGGTATCCGTGCCGCCGTAGGTGAGGATCTCGCACTGTGCGGCGATCTTCTCTCGCTTAGCGGTCTCGAGCAGCTCGTCCACGAGTCCCGTGTGACAGATCACGGAGTTATCCTTGATCTTTACGGCAACGCCTGCACCCAGCTTCACGGCCATCGGCTTGGCACCCTGCTCGTCACCCGTGGCGGTCACGTCAAAGATCAGCGCCACGTCGGGGGCCACGGAATAGGCGGCGGGACGCGCGCCGCGCAGTCCGACCTCCTCTTGTACCGAAAACACGTAGTAAATATCGTCAACGGGGGCAGTCAGCGCCTCGGCGATCTTGACAAGGCAGGCACAGCCCACGCGGTCGTCCAAGGGACGCCCCGCCACGCGGTTTGCCGTCAGCTTGGTGACGTGGGGCAACACGGCACAGCAATCCCCGATCTTCACACGGCGCGCGGCATCGCGGCGGGAGCTCGCGCCGATGTCGATGACACACTTTTCCGCCTTGGGACTTTCCTTGGCGGGCACGTCCGCCTCGGCCACCAGCACGCCGCGCGTGCCGTTTTCAAACACGACCTCGGAATACGCCGACGCGCCGTAGTGAATGCCGCCGATGGGCGCCACGCGCAAAAGGCCGTTTTCCTCGATAAAGTTCACGATGAAGCCGATCTCGTCCATATGCGCGCAAAGCATCACCCTTTGCGCTTGCTCGCCCGTGCCGCGCTTCACGCAGATGAGATTTCCCATCGCGTCGGTGCGCACCTCGTCCACCAGCGGGCGCATCATTTCCGCGAGCACGTCGCGGATATATCCCTCTCTGCCCGATACCGACGGGGTGGTGGGCAGCAGCTTTTTCAGCGTTTGATACATCGTTATACACTCCAATCCTTCAGCATGGCAAGCAAAAGCTTATACATTGCCTCATAATCGCGCACAGCCGCCACGGATACGGGCGCGTGCAAATAGCGCGTGGGCGCAGAAAGCGCCAGACACCGCACGCCAAGCGTGCTTCTTTGAATGCGAGCGGCATCGTTGCCACCCGAAACATAGCGCTTGACCTGCACGGGAATATTGCCTTTTTTCGCCGTTTCCAGCGCAAAATCCACCATTCCCCGATCATAGATCGTGCCGCGGTCCAAAAGCGAGAGCACACCGCCATCACCCACGCGCGCCACGCGCTTCGCGGCGTCCACGTCGGGCAGATCCGCGATCGCGGTCGTTTCCAGCACGATCGCGGCGTCCGGCTTGATGCGGTTTGCCGTCACCAGCGCACCCGACTTGCCGATCTCCTCACGAACGGTAAAGCAAAGCCACAGATCCAGCGCGGGCGGATCCTTTTCCAGCTCGCGCAAAAGCTCGATCAAGAGCGCGCACCCAAGACGATCGTCCAGCGCCTTTCCGCTCATATACTCCCCGTTCTTGCCAAAGGTCGCAAAGGGGGTGGAAAACGTGCCGAGATCACCCGGCGACACCAGCTCCTCGGCCTGCTCACGCGTGTCCGCGCCGATGTCGATATACATGCTTTCAAAGTCGGGCACCTTTGTGCGCTCGTCCTTGTCCTGCAAGTGGATCCCCTTGGCGGCGATCACACCGGGCACGTAGGTGTCCCCGTGTCGGATCGTGACAAATCGTCCACACACCACGCGCGTGTTAAACCCACCCACGCGGTCGAAGCGCAAAAAGCCCTGATCGTCGATCTCGGTGATCATAAAGCCGACCTCGTCCATATGCGCCGCAAGCATCACGCGCGGTGCGCCCGCAGGGCCCGCCAGGTGCGCGGTAAGATTTCCCATTCTGTCAGTAAACAACTCTGCCCGCGTGTCGGAAAGCTCCTCGCGGATCGCCTTTTCCACGTCATCTTCAAAGGACGTGGGGCCAAAGCAAAGCGACAGCTTTTCCAGAAGTGCCAATCCCTTATTCATAGAACACCTCCGCAATCTGCTTGTCCGTAATAAAGGTGCGCATCAGATCGGACAGCCACGCGGCGTCCTTCATATCCAGCATCTCCACATAGGTGTGCATCGCGCGAAGCGGCACGCCCACGTCCACCATGGGGATCCCGTTTTTCACCAGGTGCAAAGCACTTGTGTTCGTGCCCGTATTGGTGGGCGCCACACTCACCTGCCACGGAACCCCCGCGCGGGTAGCGGCCTCCTCGGTCATTTTCGTGAGTTTTCTGTCCACGATCGCACTGCGCGTGATGGAGGGGCCCTTGCCCATCACCACGGTCTCGCTTTTTTTCGTGCCGGGGGTGCGCCCCAGATTGACGTCCACCACCATCGCGTAATGCGGCTCAATCGCAAATCCGCCCACGGCGGCACCGCCGATATTGTCGGTCTCCTCATGCACGGAAAGCAGCAGATAGACGTCACCCGCGAGCTGCTCGCGCGGTGTGTGCAAAATGGCGTCCACCGCACAGGCGGCACAGGCCTTGTTATCAAGGCCCTTGCCCACCAGTCGGTCATTGGCAAGGAACTCATAGCGCGGAGCAAAGCCCACGGGCGTGCCGATACGCACGATTCCCTCCAGCTCCTCCTTGCTGTACCCGGTGTCGATCAAAAGCTCGGTCACGGGCAGCAGCTTTTTTTCCTCGTCTGCCCGCTGCAGATGCGGGGGCATGGACGCGATCACGCCATCAAGTATCTTTTTGCCATAGATCTTGACCTGTGCCGAGGGGAGCGTGCGAAGATCAAGTCCTCCCACACCTACCACGCGCAAAAAGCCGTCCTCCAAAATCTCGCGTACCAGCATACCGATCTCGTCAAAATGCGTATCCACCAGAATGCGAGGGGCATTCTCACGCCCACATCGGCGCACCAGCACACGGTTGCCCACAGCGTCGGTTCGCATCTCGTCAAAGCCCGCGGTCAGCTCACAAAGCGCCGCACTGTCGTATGCCTCATAGCCCGTGATGCTCATCAGTCCCGCCATCGCGGGGATCAGTTTTCGAAGCTCCACTTTTTCTATCCTTTCTCGGCCAGTGCCTGCACCAAGCGGGCGAAGCACTTGCCACGTTCTTCAAAATTTGCAAATTGATCGTACGCGGTGCAACCGGGCGAGAGCAGCACCGTGTCCCCCGCGCGCGCATAACGCGACGCGGCCGCAAAAGCGTCCGCGAACGATACGAATTGTTGAAAATATACCCTGTCGCCAAGGTGTGCCGCGATCTGTGCCGCCGCCTCGCCGTAAAGAAATGCGGCCTTGGCGCGCAGCGCAAGCGTATCGGCCAAAGTATCCAAAGGGATCCCCTTTGTTCTGCCCCCCGCGATCACAATGGGAGCCGGCTCCACCGCCCCCAGCGCCGCCGCCGTGCGGGTGGGCGAGGTGTCGATCGAGCTGTTGATATAGCGCACGCCGCGCACCGTACCCACGTGCTGCAAGCGATGCGCCACGCCGCGAAAGTCACGTGCCGCCGCGCAGCACGCCTCCCGTGTCACAAAGGGGTGAGTGGCGGCAAGGGCAGCCATCAGGTTTTGGCGATTGTGTGCTCCGGGGAGTTGAAATTCGCGAAAAATGGGCAAGCTATGCGAGCCGTTTTCGTCGTGCACAACGGCACACTCGCCCGCCGCGGCAAGAAAAACTTCGTCCGTTTTGGGGGTAAATGGCAAATCTCCACGTTGCGTATGCCACGTGACGGGCACAGGCACACGCTCGCCGATCAGTGCGCTTTCGGGGCAATCCGCACACAGCACGGCGCGCTTGGCACCGCGCAAGATGCGACATTTTGCCGCGAGGTATTCCTCATAGCTCGCGTGCCAGTTCAGATGGTTGGGCGTGAGATTGGTGATCACCGCCACGTCGGGGGCGGGGGCGCTCATCAGCTGAAAGCTGGAAAGCTCCACCACGGCAAAATCCGTCGCACCCAGCGTGTGCAAGTGCGAGAGCAACGGCGCGCCGTTGTTCCCCCCACAGCAGACGTGCACCCCTTGCGCGCGCAGGATCGCCTCGATCAGATGCGTGGTGGTCGTCTTGCCATCGCTGCCCGTCACACCGATCACGGTCGCCACTGTATGTGACAAAAACCAATCCGCCTCACCCGTGAGATAGGCACCGCGCGCAAGCGCGCGCAGAATGGACGGGTGATCCGGGCGGATCCCGGGCGAGCGAAAGAGCACGCTCTCGGGAAATTCCTCGGGGAAATCCCCCGCAAAACTCACACCGTTTGCCACGTAACGGCGTTTTACGTCCTCGTCGATCGCGCCATTCTCATAAACGATCGGACGGCAATTCACCGAGAGAAGATAATCACACACCGCACGCCCCGCGCGGCCAAAGCCAAGCACGGCCACGGGATAGTGGCAAAGCATACTTTCAGACAAAACGGACTCTCTCATCTCGCTTCACACTCCACGAAATAAATTCATCCATAATATATTATACCCATTCGGGGGCGCGGGTGCAAGGGCTTGCGCAATTTTTCCCAAAAAAATCTTTTGCGCGGGCGGCAAAGCACTTTACAAAGCACACAACATGTGGTATAATACTTAAATAATGAACACAAAATGTATGTGATCTGATCGAAAGGAAGAGGAAGAATGACCGCAAAAGCAAAAACTCCCGCTTATGATAACGACGTCATCACCGCGCTAAAGGGTGCGGACCGCGTGCGCAAACGCCCCGGCGTGATCTTCGGCTCGGACGGTCTGGACGGCTGTGAGCATTCCTTTTTTGAAATCCTCTCCAACTCTGTGGACGAGGCACGCGAGGGACACGGCAATGTCATCACCGTGACCGCCTATCGCGATCTTTCCATTGAGGTGGACGACCGCGGCCGCGGTATTCCCCTTGGATTTAACAGCAAGGAAAATCGCTGGAACTGGGAGCTGATCTTCTGCGAGCTCTACGCGGGCGGCAAATACGACAACAACAAGAAAAACGCGGCGTATCAGTACTCCCTTGGTCTCAACGGCCTTGGCGCGTGCGCCACGCAATACTCCTCGGAATACATGGACGTGTGGTCCTTTGACGGCGAGCAGGTGCACAGCATCTCCTTCAAAAAGGGTAACCCCGCAAGCGAGCTTTCCACCCGCCCCTTGGAGAAAAAGGAACGCCGCCGCGGCACCGTGATCCGCTGGCGCCCCGACCTTGAGGTCTTTACCGATATCCGTATTCCGCACGAGTTTTTCCGCGACACGATGCACCGCCAAGCGGTGGTCAACCCCGGCATCTCCTTCGTGCTTCGCTTGGAGGACGAAAAGGGCAAGTTTGCCGAGGAAAAGTTCCTTTACGAAAACGGCATTTCCGACTATATCCGCGAAAAAGCGGGCGAGAGTGCCCGCACCGAGCCCACGCTCTGGCACCTGGAAACACAGGGACGCGACCGCGGCGACAAGGAGGAATATAAGCTTAAGGCCGACATCTCCTTCTGCGTGTCCAACACAGTCCCCGCACTGGAATATTTTCACAACTCCAGCTTCCTTGAGCACGGCGGCTCACCCGACCGCGCTGTCAAGACCGCGTTCGTTACGGTACTGAACAACTATCTCAAGGACAAGGGAAAATACAACAAGAGCGAAAGCAAGATCACCTTTGTGGACGTGGCAGATTGTCTGTTGCTTGTCATCAACAGCTTCTCGACGATGACCTCGTACGAGAACCAGACAAAAAAGGCCATCACCAACACCTTCATTTTCGAGGCGTTAAACACCTTCCTGCAGGAGCAGCTGACCCACTATCTGGTCGAGCACCCTCTGGAGGCGGAGATTTTCGCCAACCAGGTGCTCGCCAACAAGCGCAGCCGCGAGCACGCGGAAACCACGCGCCTCAATCTGAAAAAGAAGCTGACCGGCTCGATCGACATCTCCAACCGCGTGGAAAAGTTCGTGGGTTGTCGCTCGAAGGATCCCGACATTCGTGAGCTGTATATCGTGGAGGGCGATTCGGCACTTTCCTCGTGTAAAAAGGCGCGCGACGCCGAGTATCAGGCCATCATCCCCGTGCGCGGCAAAACGCTGAACTGTATGAAGGCCACCTACGACCGCATCTTCAAAAGCGAGATCATCACCGACCTGTTGCGCGTGATCGGCTGCGGCGTGGAGCTTGACGCCAAGGTCAAGGGCGATCTGAATAAATTTGACCTGAACAAGCTGAGCTGGTCGAAGATCATCATCTGTACCGATGCCGACGAGGACGGCTTCCAGATCCGCACGTTGCTTCTGACGCTGTTCTACCGTCTGCTTCCCACCCTGCTCAAGGAGAAAAAAGTCTATATCGCGGAATCTCCCCTTTTCGAGATCACGACAAAGGATGACATTCTGTTTGCCTACAACGAGTTTGAAAAGGCAGAGATCCTCAAGGATCTGGAGGCAAAGGGCAAGAAGTACTCCCTGCAGCGCTCCAAGGGTCTTGGTGAAAACGATCCCGATATGATGTC
>JAZRFG010000086.1:0-6705 GCA_045661265.1 Eubacteriales bacterium | reverse complement strand
GGAAAGCACCACCAGGTCGTTTTGTCCCAGTGTGACCTGATTGTGGTCCGAGTAAGCCATGCGGTACAGCGCCGACATCGGCTCGCCCTGGCTGCCCGTGGTCACCAGCGTGATCTGCTCGGGTTTAAAGCGCTTGATCTCGTTGATGTCCACCAGCACATCCTTGGGCAATTTCATATAGCCCAACTCCACAGCGGCGCCCACGATATTCAGCATACTGCGTCCCGTGATAGCGACCTTTCGTCCGTGCTCGGCGCTGATGTTGATGATCTGCTGTACGCGGTGCACGTTCGAGGAGAACGTGGCGATCACGATGCGCTTTTTGGGGTTGGAGCGGAAGATATACTCCAGCGACTTGCCCACTCGCTTTTCCGAGGGGGTAAATCCGGGGCGCTCGGCGTTCGTTGACTCGCCAAGCAGCATCAGCACGCCCTTTTGCCCCAGCTCGCCAAGGCGGGTGATGTTCATCATCTCGCCCTGAATGGGGGTGAGGTCCAGCTTATAGTCGCCCGTGTGCACCAGGGTGCCGAGGGGCGTGTGGATCGCAAGCGCACAGGCGTCTGCGATCGAGTGATTGACGCGAATGAACTCCACACTCATCGCGCCTGCGCGAATGGTGTCCCCCGCGCTGACCGTGCGAAGGTCAGGGGCAAAGGGCAGTGAGTGCTCCTTGAGCTTGTTTTTGATGATGCCAAGTGTCAGCTTCGTGCCAAAGATCGGCGGCTGAATGCTGCGCAGAACGTACGGCAGCGCGCCGATGTGATCCTCGTGTCCGTGAGTGAGAAAGATACCGCGCAGGCGGTCGGCGTTCTGCTCCAGATACGTGATATCGGGGATCACCAGGTCCACGCCCAGCATATCCTCCTCGGGGAATGCCAGACCGCAGTCCACCGCGATCATATCGTTTTCATACTCGATCACCGTAAGGTTTTTGCCGATCTCCTGCAATCCGCCAAGCGGGATCACGCGGATGCGGCCCTTGTCCTTTGTGGCGCGCGCAGGACGCGCACGCTTCGGCTGTACACTCTCTTTTTGCACGTGCTCCTCGCGCGGCGGCTTGGTGGCGCGGCGCGGCTTTTCCGTTTTCGGCTGTCTGTGTGCCTTTTGCTCGGCAGCAGCTCTTGTGTTTTTGTGTGTTGCTTGTGCCATAAAATCTCCTTTCCTTCAAAATGGCAAAAAACATCTAGCGTGTGGGACGTGTGTGGCGTGCCCCACGCTTATCAAAAGGTCTAAGATATATGATATATAATAATGATATACAATGTATATATTTAATAATATTACTATTCATAATATTATACACAATATTTTTACGGTTGTCAAGTAGTTACAAAAGGAATATAGCAGCACCGCCACCAAAAAGCAAGCCGCCAAGCGCGAATCCCAACAAAAAGTACAGCGCGCGCCGATGCTTACGGCGTTTGCGCAAATACTCTCTGCCCTCACCGATGATGCGATTGCTTTCCGCCAGCATATCCCCCTTCGCCGCGGGTCTGTAACCCAGTCGCAGCACGAAATAGGCACTTTCAAAAAGCGGACTTTTCTTTGTTTGCAGCACGATCATCTCCCGCTGACACCCCTTGATCATTTTCTTCCTCCCCCGGTATGAATTGCTTATATTTTCACCCGTTATGCCACTTTTTAAACAAAGCGCCCCAAAACTTCCCTTCGACACGATCTGCCATTTCTCGCAAACAACACGGCGCTTTTGGCAGAAATTGTTAATATTCCATAAATTACCAAATTCGCTATTGACAACCCCGCTTCGACAGATTATACTATATGTAGAGATCGAAAATACACTAAAAACACCATATATTGCAAAAGGAGGAAAGACCATGAAATCCACCGGAGTAACAAGACAGATCGACGAGCTGGGGCGCTTCGTGCTTCCCGCCGAGATCCGCCGCACGCTTGGTATCAACCTCAAGGACTATCTTGAGATCCACACCGAAAACGGGCGCATCATTCTGGAAAAGTATCAACCCACCTGCCTGTTTTGCGGCAATGCCGAGGACAACGTGACGTTTGAGGGCAAGCGCCTTTGCCGCACATGTCTGGAAAAGTTGAAAAACATCTAAGCATAAAAAGAAAGAGGAAAAGGAGAAATCCTTTTCCTCTTTTTTGTGCAGCCGTTTGTGGCGGCACAGATATTCAGGAATTACTCTTCGGAGGCCTGCTCGTCGATGATCTCAACTTCGCCCTCAGCTGCAACGTCGTCAGCTGCAACGGCCTTCTTCTTCTTGAGAACGATGATCAGGACCACAGCCACACCTGCCAGTACGACAGCGGCTGCACCGCCGATGATGACCCAGAGCCAAATGCCAAGGCCCTTATCGCCATTGCCGTTGCCCTCATCCAGGATGTTCTCGTCATTGTTACCAAGCTTATCTCTGTCAACAGAAACGCTACCCTGGTTCAGATTTTCCTTCTCCTTGTCCTCCTCGCGCTCTACGTCCTCAAGGATCTCAACGTTGACCTTGTTGTAAAGCTCGATGGCAACCTCCTGCCAGGTCTTGCCGTTCTCGGCAAGGGCCTGAACCTCAGCGGGGGCACGATCGGGATCAACGCAAGCCCACTGCCAAGCGTCCATACGGCCAACGGTAGGAGCGTAGTTAAGCACCTGCGTATCGACGCCGTCGACCTTCTCGATCTTCTTCTCGGTCTTCGAAACAAGTGCAAGCTCCTTAAAGCTTTCTACAAGACCGGCCTCGTAGGAGTTGTGATTTTCACCCTGCTCCTCGTTACCGAATGCGATCTGCTGCGCGTTGTAGAAATAGGGGGTTACGTTTGCAGGGATATAAGTAGAGGCAAGGCCCTCGGCGGCGCCATCTGCCACAACGGTACCAACGCTATGCTCCCACAGGCAAACGACCTTGTCGTTGCGCTCGTAAGTGGTGGTGTCATCAAGCTTGTTATGGGTGCTCTTATATGCCTTCTCGCTCTTGTAGTCGAAGCTGTTGCCGGTCTCGTCCTTCACAAAGGCGTACATAAAGCTGGAGGACTGCTCGGCGTTCAAGCTGAAAGGATGAAGGGTAGCGTCCGTGGTAGAGCCCGCGTACACAGCCACGATCAGGAGATCGTCGGAAACGGAGCCCGCGCCCTGAAGTCTGTTGTAATGATCGCGGAAGCCCTTGTGCGTCACACCGTTGACCTTAGCGCCAAGGGAAACAGGAGCTGCCACGCCGTCGTTAAGCTCCGTAGATGCCTTGATGGTGGCATCGTTCCAGAACCAGATGACAGCGAGCTGGCCGGGCTGAAGAACAGCAGTGTTGGGGTTTACGCACTCCTGGCTTTGATCCGAAGCAGACATACCGGTGTAAACGTTACCGGGATTGATGGGGGTCATCGCGTCGAACATTTGGTTCTTTCTCCAGCTATCGGTAGACAGCTTGGTAGAGCTGCGTGCCAGCGCCAGGTTGTACAGGTTGACATCACCATCACCGCTGTTGTACACCTCGATGTACTGGAATGCATTGGCGGAAGAATTGTTGCCCGCCGTGCTGGTGGTATCAGCCATCATCTCGGTCACCACAAGCGTGGGAACATCATTGATGGTGGAGCCGTCCTTGGTGGATTGTTCATAGGGCTGCAGCGCGGTTTCAGCTGCAACGGGGATCACTGCCAGCGTGGCAGCAAGCATCACTACGGCCAGAAGAGCCGCGAGGAATTTACGCATAGTTAGCACCTTCCTTTTTATATTGGTAACCCTATTATAATATACAAACTGTTTTTTGTCAATAACTTTTTTCGAATTCGCGCCCTGTTTTTGTTGATTTTTCAAAAAAACGCACCCCCCACAGCGCGCTCTTTACACCTTGTTTACAATTACTTCAAACGGCGTTTTTTTCTGTGCAGAGCGCCTTTGTCTCCGTGCGCCGGCGTCCCGCGCTCTTTGTGCGCGCGTGTATAATATAAAGGATAATTTTCCGGCAAAGGGCTTGAAAAACCAAAAGGTTTGTGATACAATGTATATGTATGGGCACTTGCCCTTTCAAAACAAAAAGAACGGAAGGTATTCAACCATGGCTAAAACCAACATTGTGGATTGGAAAACAATCACCAGCTTCGTGATCGACGCCTTCGTCGGTTACGGCATTCCCCGCGAGGATGCAGAGATCTGCGCCGACGTGCTTCTGGAAAGCGACAAGCGCGGTATCGAGTCCCACGGCTGCAACCGTTTCAAGCCGATCTATCTGGATCGCATCAAGGCGGGAATTCAGAACCCCGTCACCAACTTTGAGATCATCAAGGAAACCGAGACCACCGCTGTGGTCGACGGCCACGACGGCATGGGTCAGGTCATCGGCTACAAGGCGATGAAGATGGCCATCGAGAAGGCAAAGAAGTACGGCATGGGCATGGTCGCCGTCCGTAACTCCTGCCACTATGGCATTGCGGGCTACTACACCTCTATGGCAACCGCAGCCGGCTGCATCGGTTTGACCGGCACCAACGCACGTCCCACCGTTGCCCCCACCTTTGGTGTTGAGGGTATGTTCGGTACCAACCCCCTCACGCTGGGCGTTCCCACCGACGAGGCATTCGACTTCAACCTTGACTGCGCTACCTCCACCTACCAGAACGGTAAGCTTGAGTACTACGAGCGTCTGGGCAAGCAGGCCCCCGTTGGTGCGCTCGTTGCCGCTGACGGCAACGCTTACGTTGGCCTTGCTGGCGACGCGCTCAAGGCAATGGCTCGCGGCGAGGCAGCTCTTTGCACCCTCGGCGGCCCCGGCGAGGAGCAGTGCGGCTTCAAGGGCTATGGCTACGCTATGTTCGTTGAGTTCCTCAGCGCAGTTCTTCAGGACGGCAGCTACGGCAAGGCCCTCTCCGGCAAGGGCGCAAACGGCGAGAAGGTTCCCTTCCGTCTTGGTCACTTCTTCATCGCGATCGACACCGATCACTTCCTTGGCGAGGCCGCTTGCCGCAAGAAGGCCGGCGACATCATTCGCGAGGTCCGCAGCGCAAAGAAGGCTCCCGGTGCAGAGCGCATCTACACCGCAGGCGAGAAGGAATACGAGGTCCGTCTTGCACGCGAGTCCGGTGTTCCGATCAACGAATCCGTGCAGAAGGAAATCATCGCGATCCGCGACGAGCTGGGTCTGACCCAGTACACCTTCCCCTGGGAAGAATAATTTACTCGGCGCATTTTGTGCAGAACAAAACAAAAAGGGCTTTGCTTCGGCAAAGCCCTTTTTTCATAAAACGCCGCGCTCCCGCATAAAATCTACCACCTATATTGATAAGGAGCGTGGATATGGAACAAAACGAGGATTTGCGCGGGCGCATACAGCCCGAGATGATGGATCGCACGCAGCCGCTGGAGATCGCGGCGGAGTTCACCCTGCCCGATTACCGCAGCGAGATCAGTCGCCTTTTGTGGGTGCGCCCCACCCTGCTGCCTCCCGAGCGCTTTATCGGCGGGGGGAAAGCGGAATTTTCCGCCCCCGTGCTGTTCGAGGTACTTTACACGGGCCCCGACGGCGTGCTTTACGGCACCGAGCTGGACGGGGGCTACACTTTCAGCGTGCCGTTGGACAGCTTTGGTGACGCCGACGACGTGCAGCTTGTGGCCGAGCCTGTCACAGATGCGGTCATCAGCCGCGTCACAGGCCCCCGCAAGCTGTCAGTGCGCTGCCGCGCGCACGTGCGCGTGCGCGGCTATGGCGAAAAAAGCTTGGGCCTCATGCAAAAGGGCGTGCCTCAAGGCGCCGCGCCGGCGCTGCTTTGCGACACAGTGCACGTGGGCCGCGTGCTTGCGGGCGGACGTGAGGAGCTGACGCTGGCCGATGCCGTGGACGTGGAGGGCGACGTGCGCGTGATCTGCGCGCGCGGCAGTGTCTTTTTGCCCGACGTGCGCGCCGCCGCAAACGAGGTCTGCTGCCGCGGTGAGGTGCAGATCACGCTTCTGTTTTGCCGTGACGGCGAGGAGGCATCACTTCCCTTTGTGCTCACGCGGCGCATTCCCTTTGAGGGGCGCGTCCCTCTGGAGGGCTTGTGCCCCGAGCATCACGCCTGCGCCTCGGGCACGGTAGGCAGGATCGAGCTCACGGTTGAAGAGGGCCGGATCCTTCTTTCCCCGCAGCTCGTGCTTTGCGCACAGGCACAGTATGAGGAGCCGATGACGGTGTGCCGCGACGTGTTTCTCCCCGCACATACCGAGGAAAAGCACACGCGCACCGAGGCGCTGTGGCGGGACGGTGGGTGCTGCAACCGCAACTTCAGCGTCAGCGCAGAGCGCCCGCTCGCCGAGCTGGATATGGGTGAGGGCTGCGAGATCATCGACCTGTTTTCCGAGGCGGAAATCTGCGAAAAGGTACAGGACGGTACGAGATTTGTGCTTTCGGGCAAGCTCCAGTGTCACCTGCTGTGCCGCCGCGGCGACGAGCTTTGCACCAAGGACGTCACCTTCCCTTTCCGTCTTGTCAGCGAGGGTGGCGGCGAGCAGGCAAGCGTGGACTGTCACGTCTTTGACTGCCGTGTGCGCATGAGCGGCGGCGCGCTGCGCGCCGATGCGGAGCTGCAGCTGGCAATGCGCCATACCCTCCCCTTCTCTGCACAGCTGGTTTGCGGCGTATCCTTTACGCCCTCCCCCGCGCGCGAGCGCGCGGACATAGAGCTTTACTACCCCGCCCCCGCGCAAACGCTCTGGGACGTGGCAAAGCGCTATGGCATCGCGCCCGACACGCTGGCCGATGCCAA
>JAZRFG010000085.1:0-1689 GCA_045661265.1 Eubacteriales bacterium | reverse complement strand
GACGATGGCGAACTTGGCGTTCGTCGAGTTCATCTGCGAGGAGCAACGAAGTTCCACGCCATTTTTCAAAGGCAGATTATTGAGCGTTCTTTCTAGCCTCGAAGCACGCGCTGCAATACACAGGGCGATCGCTGGAGGGCTGGAAGGTTACCTTTGCCTCACCGCCGCACGCTGCGCACGTGGTGATAAAGTACTCTCTCTGAGCGCGACCTGCGTTCTTCTTTGCGTCGCGGCACGCCTTGCAGCTCTTGGGCTCGTTCATGAAACCCTTCTCCTTGTAGAAGGCCTGCTCGCCTGCGGTGAACACGAACTCTTTGCCGCATTCCTTGCAAACCAGCGTCTTGTCCTCAAAGACCTCTGCTGCGCCAACCATGGTTACTTCTTCGTTCATTTGCTTTTACCTCGCTTGTGGTTTATGGTTTTTGCCCTTAATCGGATTCCGACCGACACCTTTGAGTTCTTCAACGCTCTGGATTAAGCTACCGGGGCATATATCAATCCCGCAGACCACCCTCAAGCGCTGCGCGCAGCTTCTTGCGGATACGGTATACGGCATTTTCGATGGAATGGGTGTCCTTTTGCAGATAGCGGGCGATCTCGCCCACATGGCGTCCCGCCATATACAGCGACCAGACACGATTTTCGTAAGGAGAGAGCAACGAGCGCACACGGGCATAAAGCGCGGTGGCCGCCTCCTCCTGCATCACGCGTGCAGCGGGATCCTCCCCCACCTCGTCGGCGTGGAACGCATCACCGACAGACACCTCGCTGCGGTAGCGGCGAATCACGCGCAACTGGGAAAGAAGCGCGTTGGTGATACAGATCTTGGCATACAGCCCAAACTCGACCTCACACTGAGAAAGATCGAAGTTCAACGCGGCGCGGTACAATGCCAGCAATGCGGTCTGGCGCAGATCCTCAACGTCCTGCTCGACAAGGCCCGCGGCGTAGCGGGAAACCTCGGCACCGACAAGCGGCTCATAGTCCGAGAGCAGAGCGGCAAAGGCGGCCTGATCCCTCTCGCGCACGGCTTGAATACGCTTATGCAGTTGTTCGCGCTTGGCATCGGCTGACTGTTGCATACTACCTCACAAAAAACATTATATCATAATTTTACATTTTGTCAACAGTTTATTCTCTGTTTGTTTGCGGCATTTCACCAAAATGCACAAAATCATGACACTTCCGCTTTCATTTCTCTGCTTTTTTTGACTTTTTTGCCCAAATAGCGCCGCAAAATTTACAATTTATTCACATTAATCGTCAAACAGGAAGTTCATATTTCCCGCCAGCATCGCGTGCACGCCGCGGTAAATGACCTCGGGACGATCGTAAAAATTCTCCTTCATGCGGTTGGCGCGATCCGCGCTATCCACCACCAGGGTGGTAGAGTAGATGATCTCACCACGCTCGGAGAGCTCGCAATAAAAATCATATCTGCCGTCCTCACGACGTGCGGTGCGGCATTTGCCCTCAATCCCGCGCTTTTTGAAGTCCAGATAGCGCAGTGCCGCCGCCAAACTCTTGTCCAGAATGGAGGAAAGAATATCGCTGTGCAGCATCTCCGCCACGTTGCGGCCGCGCTCGGTGATCTCATAGACAGTGTCGCCCTCTACCTCGCCTGCCTCGGCGATCAGGTCGTCGTCCAGCATTTTGTGAAAGGCCTCGGCAAAATCCAGATACATGATA
>JAZRFG010000084.1:0-1986 GCA_045661265.1 Eubacteriales bacterium | reverse complement strand
AGCTTGTTCTCGCCGTCCTCGGTCATCTCAACGGTGGCGTCAAGGCCCATACCCTTGATCAGATTGCGAATGAAATCAAGCGCGAGGTCGGCACCCGTGAGAGTGTAGCTTGCCTCGATCTTTGCGGGGGTGGCACCAAAGCCCAAAAAGCCCTTCTTGCCCTCCTCCAGCACGGTATATGCGATCGCCTCGGCGTTGGGGGCACCCAGCTCGGCTACTGCCTTTGCCAGCGCCTCGTCAACGCTCTTGGCGGTAACAACGATTTGCTTTTTCACAGTCGGTTCCTCATTTCTTTTTGTTGTTCTTGCGGTCGGCCTTCATCTGCGCCTGCTCCAGGCGTCTTGCCGTATCCTCGGCCAGTCTTTGCTGCTGCTCTTTCTTGCGGCGCTCGTAGATCGAGTCCTCCTCCTCGCCATCGTCGCGCTGGCGCACGCGGGTGGGAAGCTCGTCCTCATCGTCGATGCTGTGCAGGGATCTCTTGACACCCGTGGGACGGCCGGCAAGCGGTGCACGCTCCTCAGGGCGAAGCTTGCCCTTCATCTCGCGCTCGGCACGCTTGTAGTCCTCTTCCGTGAACACGGGCATCGGCATTGCCTTGTGCAGCAGGTACTGCTTGAGCATACCAATCAGGCACTTGAAGATCCAGTAGATACCCACAGCGGCGGGCGTGATAAAGGTGATATACACGCTCATCAGGGGCATCGTGATGTCCATCATATTGTTCGAGCAGCCCATCTGCTGGTTGTTCTGTGCCATAGCGGGCTGATAGGAGAACTTGCGGGTGAACTTCATGCTCACGAAGTAAGCCACGAAGGTCAGAAGCGGGATAAGCAGCAGCAGGTAGGGGGGCTGGAAGCCGGGCGTAAGACCAGTGTTCAGGCCGAACAGGCTGAAGTTGGGCAGGTTGCCCGCCACGTCAGCAAGCTCATTTGCCACGTCGCCGCCGTTGGAGAACCATGCAAAGTCCTTGATGGCAGCAATCTTGTTGGGATCCTCGATCTGGGAAAGCAGCTCGATGGTGCCGCGGCCGGAGTCGGAAACGCTCATGCCAAGACCGCCCGCTGCGCGAGAGGTGGAGGCAAACTTGAACAGCGCATTGGAAAGCGCCTCACCCTTGCCCAGCACGTAGCGCAAGGGATTGATCACGATGTTATACAGCGCGATCACGATGGGCATCTGAATAAGCAAAGGCAGGCAACCGCCGAACATGCTCACGCCCTCTTCCTGATAAAATCTCTGCAACTCCTGCTGAAGTGCCTGCTGAGATTTTTGGTCGTTGCGGCCCGCATACTTCTTGCGGATCGCCATTTCCTTGGGTCTCAGGCGCGCCTGCTTTTGCGACATCTTCTGCTGCTTGACACCGAAGTAAAGCAGCACGATCTCGATGATCACGGCAAAGAAGAACAGTGCCCAGACGTAGTAACCGCCCGTGATGTTGGTGAGCAGTCGCAGGAAAGCGCCGATCCATTCCAGGATCACGCCGGGGAAAGCATTACCGGAAAGATCCACGGCATTGTCGCCGCGCATCATCTCGACGATCGCCACCACGTCGGCGGCGGTCATCGCGGCCACGTCAGCTTCAAACACGCTGACGTCGCCCACGCTGTCGGTCTGTGGCTTGAGCAGATTGATAGCTGCTCTTGCGCCGTCCATGCTGACAGTATGGGAACCAACCGTCACAGCGTTGGGATCCTTGGGATCCTCTGCGGTGCCGACCTTGGCGTCGTCAAAGCCCTCGGCCAGCACATTGTAGCCACGGGAAGCCGCCACAAACGCCTCGCGTGCGCTCTCTGCGCCCGTGAGCGTCAAAATACGGGTGAAATAGACCTGGCAGCCGGCGCCGTAGGCCGATTTCTTGGTGGTATCCAGCGTCGTGGAGCTGCTGCCACAGGAAGCAAGCGTCACCGCAAGCACCACCAGCACCAGCAGCACAAGCGCTGCCCGTTTCATCATTTTCATGTGTTTCATTGATTTTTATCCTTTCGA
>JAZRFG010000083.1:0-4937 GCA_045661265.1 Eubacteriales bacterium | reverse complement strand
GAAAAGACCTCGCGGCGAAACGCACCGAACGGCACGGTATCCACAAAGCCGCTCTCCCCGCCTGTGCGAAAGGCGGAATTGCCCACGCCAAAGCGTGAGGAAAGCATCTTCGCAATGGCGCCGCCCACCACGCCCCTTGCCTTTGTTTGTGCCACGCCGCCCACGTTCTGCGCACCGGTGCGCTCCAGGCACCGCACACACGCACCGATATAGCCCGCGTCGTATTCGGCGTGCGCATCAAGGCGCACGATATATCTCCCCCGCGCGCTTGAAATGCCGACGTTCATCGCAATCGGCACGATGCGCGCGGGATTTTGCAAAATGCGAATGAGCGCGGGGTAATCCCTTTTGTACCCTTGCAGGATCTCGCGCGTGCGATCTGTGGAATTGCCGTCCACGAAGATCCACTCCATCTGCTCTTTGGGATAATCCTGCAAAAGAAGCGAACGAATACAAACATCTATATATTTTTCCTCATTGTACACGGGCATCACCACGGAAACCACGGTCCCCTCGCTCATTTTTCACGCCCCCCGTCCCGATACTCCTTGCCAAGCATCGCAAGAACCGTCATCACCATCACCCGCATATCCCCCCAAAAGCTGAAATTTTCCAGTGCCCTTAAGTTGTAATACATCTTTGCGGGCAGCACACGGCGGACGTAGGTACGCTCGCTGTCCTCGCTCCCCGCCAGCAGCGCGGCCTCGTCCTTGTAATAAATGCTGGCCATGCTGGTGATCCCCGCGGGCAAAAGCAGCGTCGCCAGCATCTCAGGGGTGTAGTGCGCGAGAAATCGCGGCACCTCGGGACGCGTGCCCACCAGCGTCATTTTGCCGCGCAGTACGTCAATGAGCTGGGCAAGCTCGTCCAGCCGCCATCTGCGTATCACCCGCCCGACGCGCGTGACACGCGCGTCTCCCTCTCGCGTGATCTGCGAGCCGCCCTCAGAGCCCTCTTTCATCGAGCGAAACTTAAAGATGCGAAAGCGCCGCCCATACTGCGTCACGCGCACCTGTCGGTAAAAAACAGGTCCCCTTGAGTCAAGCTTGATAAAAAGGGCAAGGAGCAAAAAAAGCGGCGAGAACAGCCCCAAAAGCAAAAGCGACACCACTACGTCAACCACCCGCTTGAAAAACAGCGCGACACGCTTTTTGCGAAGAATATCATAATATTTTCTGACCGCATCGGTCTGCATCTCGGGGGGAAGCGAATCCCACTTCAAGATCCTCACGGCAAATACTCCTTGATCGCCGCCGCGTACTGCTCGCACACGTACGCCACGTCCCCGTCATCAAGGCGGGTATGCAGCGGCAGCGTGATCTCGTTTGCGAACTGCGCGTATGCGCAGGGGTAGTTCTTGATATCAAACCCCAGCGCGCGATAGGCGCTAAGCATCGGCAAGGGCTTATAATGCACGTTGCACGCCACGCCGCGCCGTGCCATTTCGGCGATGATCTCGTTGCGCTGTGCGGGCGTGATGCCGCAAAGCCGCGTCAGGTACAGGTGCCCCGACGACGTCCACTCGTCGGTGTAATGCGGAAGCGTCTGCACGCCAAGGGGGCGCAGCGCGGCGTCATAGCGCTGCACGATCTCTTTTCTGCGGGCAAGCATCGCGGGATAGCGCGCAAGCTGCGAAAGCCCCAGCGCCGCCGCCATATCCGTCATATTGCATTTGTAATAGGTCCCCACCACGTCGTACTCCCACGCGCCAAGTGCCGCCTTGGCATAGGCGTCCTTGCTTTGGCCGTGCAGCGAGAGCAGCTGTAATCGCGCGTAGATCTCTTCGTCATCAACGCCGTCTATCGAGCGCCAGGTGAGCGCCCCGCCCTCTGCCGTGGTCAGATTCTTCACGGCGTGAAAGCTAAAGGCGGAAAAATCCGCAATTCCGCCCACCATCTGCCCGTGGCGACTCGCGCCGAGAGCGTGGGCGCTGTCCGCCAGCACCGCCACGCGCCCCAAGGCGCGCTGTAGCTCGGTTTTCGGGCGAAAAAGATGTCTTTTGCCCTCTGCGATCGCAAAGATACGCTCGTAATCACAGGGGATCCCCGCCAAATCCACGGGAATGATCGCCTTGGTGTTTTCACTGATCGCGCGCGCCAGCGCGTCCCCGTCCATTTCAAGACTATCCGCGCACGTATCCACCAGTACGATCCGCGCCCCCACGTGCGCGATAACCGCGGCGCTTGCCGTGTAGGTATAGGCCGTGGTGATCACCTCGTCGCCCTCTCCCACCCCCAGCAAGCGCAGTGCCATCTCCGCGCAGGCAGTCTGTGAGCTCAGGCACACGCACTTTTTTGTGCCGACCCACTCTGCGATGCTGCTTTCCAGCTGCTTGGTGCGCGCCCCCGTGGTGATCCAGCCCGAGCGAAGCGCACATGCAACCGCCTCGATCTCAAGCTCGGTAATATCGGGGGGACTAAACGGAATGCTTTTTTTGCCTTGTGTCATATTTACTCTCCCTTTCCCCTGTGCGATTTCGGCGGGCGATAGGTGGGCACGAGTTGTGCCACAAGCCGACGCACCTCGCCCTCCCGCCCCTTCTGCGCAAGCGCGAAAAGCGCGGGAAGGCGGCGCAAAAAGCTCTCTGCGTCAAATGGGATCGGGCTACCGATGTGAATGAGCTTGTTCGGCGTCGTCCGCAGTCCCTCCTCGCGCATCAACCTCTCCTCAAAAAGCTTTTCGCCCGGGCGAAGCCCCGTATAGGAAATGCGAATATCCACGTCCGGCACGTGCCCCGAAAGGCGAATAAGATTGCGCGCAAGCGTGTCAATCTTGACGGGCTCTCCCATATCCAGCACGAAGATCTCGCCCCCCGCGGCATAGCATCCCGCCTGCAGCACGAGCGACGCCGCCTCCGGTATCGTCATAAAATAGCGAATGATGTCGGGGTGGGTCACGGTCACGGGCCCGCCCGCCGCGATCTGCTCCTTGAAGCGCGGCACCACCGAGCCGTTACTACCCAGCACGTTGCCAAAGCGCACCGCGACAAGCTCGATCGTGGGCGGGGGCAACCCCTCCTGCGTCGGCACGTCACGCGAAAGTTCCCCCGCGGCAGGAATATGGTCTGCCCTGCCCTCTCGGACGTATCTGTCAAAGCACTGCACCACCATCTCGCAAAGGCGCTTGGAAGCACCCATGATATTGGTGGGATTGACCGCCTTATCCGTGGAGATCAGCACGAAGCGCTTGCAGCCGCTGTGCATCGCGACGTACGCAGTCTGATAGGTGCCGATGACGTTGTTCTTGATCGCCTCGCAGGGGCTCCCCTCCATTAAGGGAACGTGCTTGTGTGCCGCCGCGTGAAAAACCACCTCCGGCCGAAATTCCCGAAAGATCTGCTCCAGGCGCTGCGCATCGCGCACCGAGCCGATCAGCACCGAAAGCGCCAGCGCCGGGTAGCGGTCCGAGAGCTCCAGCGCGATGGCGTGCGCGTTGTTTTCATAAACGTCAAAAAGGATCAGGCGCTTTGGGGCGTGCGCCGCGATCTGGCGGCAAAGCTCGCTGCCGATCGATCCCCCGCCGCCTGTCACAAGGATCACCTTGCCCGCCACAAAATCGCTGATCTGCGCGGTATCCACCCGCACGGGCTCGCGTCCGAGCAGATCCTCGGGTGCGACGTCCTGCATCGCGCCGACACCGACGCCACCGCTCACAAGCTCCGCCACGCCCGGCAGCTTTTTGATCACACACCCGCTCTCCTTGCAAATATCCAGGATCTCCCGCCGACTTGCGGCGGCGGCGCCGGGGATCGCAACGAATATTTTCTCAATTCTGTATTTTTCCACACCGGAAAGGATCTTGTCCCGCCCGCCGATGACGGGCACGCCGTCCAGAAAACGCCCCCAGGTATTGCGATCATCATCGATGATACAGCAGACGTGCTCGTTGATCTCCCCCGAGCTTTGCAGATCGCGCAGGATCATTCGCCCCGCCGCCCCCGCGCCGATCAGCATCACGCGACTTGCTGTGGGTCTTTGCTGCCTTTTGGCGATCCGCTCGCGCTCCAGTGCAAAAACGCGGTAGGAAAAGCGCACGCCCAGCAGCGCCGCGTATTGCAGCAGCGCACCGACGGTGTGATAGGCGATCGGCATCGGTGCAAGGCGCGCGATGAACAAGCTGTGTAGCGCAGATAGAAAAAGCGAGAGCCACGTGATGCGATTGAGCTCGGTAAAGCTGACAAATCGCCACACGCTGCGGTACATACGAAACCAAAAAAGCACTGCCACACAAAAAAGTGAAAAGGCGGGAGAGAACGCGAGCCACGCCGCAACACACACGCGTGGGATCTGCGTCACACGGCAATCAAAGCGCAGCCAAAGCGCAAAAAAATAGGCGGCCGGAATCGCCACGACGTCAAAAAGCATCAGAAGAACGGCCGCGAAGCGCCAGCTTGCAAATATGGCTTTCCCCTCGCCCCGATCGCGGCGCACGTGAAAGAGTGTTTTGTCCCCTCTCATATCCTTTATCCTCTCACTCCCGGTCGCACAGCGCCCCGCGTTTTTTACAAGTGATACCCTTATTATGCCCCAAAAAGAAAAAAACAAGCGCAATGCTTGTTTTTTGCTTTTTTATTCGGTTCAAAGAATGATCCAGGCGATCGCCTGCAGCACGAGCAGGTGGGCGGGATAGAACACGTAAAAGAAATATTTCATACGCCATTTGCCCCGCTTGCCGGAATACAGGAGCAAAAAGGGTATACACAAAAAGGAATAAAACTGAATACCGCCGTCGGCAAGCGCCAGAATCAAAAGCCCCGGCAGCATCAAAAGCGCGTGCAGCCGCGCATCGTCAAAGCGGTGCATGTGCGTATTCTGCGCGCCCCTTGGCGGGTGAAGCAACGCGGCAAACAGCGGCAGCATCGCGCCCTCGGCGCCGTAGTCCATCTCCACGTACAGACCGCACACACCCACGGCCAGAAGCACCGCCGCAAAAAGGAG
>JAZRFG010000082.1:0-2464 GCA_045661265.1 Eubacteriales bacterium | reverse complement strand
CGCCACGCGGTAGCCCGCGCTCTCGAGCACGCGGGAGATGATGGCCACGCCAAAGGACGGGTGATCCACGTAGGCGTCACCCGTGACGTATACAAAATCAGGTGCATCCCACCCCCGCGCATCCATTTGTGCGCGTGTGAGGGGTAAAAAGTCGTTTTCTCGCACCGTTAGGCCTCCTTTTTGGAAAAATGAGAGAAGCTAGGCGGTGAGCGCCGCCGTTTTTGAATATCAAATGGCAAAGCCGCCGTCCACGCCAAGGCACTGGCCCGTGACGAAGTCGGCCGCGTCAGACAGGAAAAAGCGTGCGACCGCAAGCACGTCCTCGGGGGTGCCGACGCGCCCCACGGGGGTGGCGTCGATCAGCACGGCGCGCTCCTCGTCGTCAAGGTCACTATTCATATCCGTGTCGATGAAGCCGGGCTCGATGCAGTTGACCGTGACGCGACTGGGGCCAAGCTCCTTCGCGAGCGCCATCGTGAAGCCGCGCAGTCCCGCCTTAGAGGCGGAGTACGCCACCTCGCAGGAAGCGCCCGTCTTACCCCACATCGACCCGATGTTGAGGATACGTCCGCCCCCTTGGGCGATCATATCGCCCTGTACCTCGCGGGAAAGATAGACCGCGCCCGAGAGGTTGGTGTCGATGATGCGGCGCCAGTCGGCGTCGCCAAGGTCGCGGCAAAGCCCCACGTGGGCAATGCCCGCGTTGTTGATCAGCGCGTCGATGCCGCCCAGCGCCGTACGCGCGGCGCCTACGGCCGCTTTGACGGCGGCGGGGTCGCTCACGTCACAGCAAAGGGCAAGTGCGCCGCTTTCGGCGGCGACCGCCGCGGCGGCCTTTTCGTTTGTGCGATAAAGGAATGCCACGCGGTGTCCGTCGGCGGCAAGGCCTTTTACAAGTGCCGCGCCGATGCCGCGCGAGCCACCTGAAATAAGAATACGTTTCATCTGTTGCACGTGGAAAGCTTTCCACAACCCTTTCTGAAGTTTTGGTCAAAGTCCCTTGGGCGGTCGCCGTACCTCGGCGGCAGAGAAGTCGGCGCGCAGGCGCTCGGAAAGCGCGGAATGCGCGCTCGCGGGCAGCTTCTGCTTGGCAAATTGCGAAAGATGCCAGAACAGATCGCGTTGCGAGGTCTTTTGCAGCTCCTTGCCCGTATGTGCGGCAAGGTACGCGTCAAGCGCCGCGTAAAACCCGAACGGCGAGGGGAAGAACGAGAGGATAAACGGCAGGGCGTGTGCGAATTTTGTGCTGTCGCGCAGGCGCTCCACAAGATCGCTGATGCGGTGCAAAAGGCACACGTCCTCGAAGGACAAAGCGTCCGTTTTCAATACCGTATAGGGGGGTTTTTGCTCAAACACCGCGCCAAAATCCTTGGCGTGTGCGCGCAGCGCCGTCCCGTGCAGGAGCTTAAGGAAGCCGAGCTGCAGCACGTGGCACGCGCCGTACGCCGCGTCAAAGGAGTGCGCAAACGAGTCAAGATCCTCGTGCGGGAGCCCTGCGATCAGGTCGAGATGTACGTGGCAGGTGTTTTGCTCGGTGAGCCGCCGCGCGGCCGCCAGCACCGCCGCGGCGTCCGTGTGCCGCGACACCGCCGCGAGCGTTTGCGCGTTGGTGCTTTGCAGGCCGATCTCCAGCCGCACCTTTCCCGCGGGGAATTTTCCAAGGATCTCGAAGCACTCCTCGTCCAGCAGATGCGCCGCGATCTCGAAATGATAGCATTTTGTGTATTTCTCGTCCAACAAGCCGCGCCAGATTGCTTTTGCCCGTGCGCGGTCAAGGTTGAAGGTGCGATCCACCAGCTTGACGGTGAAATTTCCTGCAATTTCTTCAAACTCCAAAAGCTCTGAAAGTGTTTGCGGGGCGGTCTTGGCGCGCACGCCCTCTTGCGCTGAGGACAGGCAAAACGCGCAGGAGAACGGACACCCGCGCGCGCTTTCGTAGTAAACAAGTGGCGGGACGGGGCGAGTTTTATCATAATGAATGCCGCGCGCGGCAAAGTGCTCGTCGGGCGCGCCCGCGAACACGCGCGGCGGCGTGGCGCCCGCTTGCAGCGTGCGCGCAAGCGTGAGAATCGCGCCCTCGCCCTCGCCCGTGATGATATGATCCACAAAGGGGAGCGCATCGAAGCGCTCCACATTGAAGGATACCTCGGGGCCACCGAGCAAAATGCGGCAGTTGGGGCGGATCGCCTTGAGATCCTGCGCCATCGACAGCATCTGCCCGATATTCCAGATATAGCAGGAAAAGCCGTACAAGTCCGCATTTTGCGCGGCAAGGCGGGAGAGCAGCGAAAGGGTGCGGTCGCGCAGATTTCCCTCGACGATCTCGGCGTCAAAGCCGCCCCCTGCGAGCGCGGTTTTGAGGCACCGCACCGCAAGCGCACTGTGCGCGTGCGAGCCGTTGAGGGCAAATAACGTGATCTTCATGCTTGCCCTCCTTTCGGCAAATTACGAGAATTGCGAGTTA
>JAZRFG010000081.1:0-15630 GCA_045661265.1 Eubacteriales bacterium | reverse complement strand
GGGGCGGGCGAAGACCCGAATGGGAGGCGACCAAGGGTCGCCGTTTATTTCGGCGCAGCCGAAATGAGCGAGCCCGCCCAAGCCGCCGTGGTGCGGTTCGGCTTGGGGGTGCGAGAACCCTCTGGGAGGTGGCCACGCTTTGCGTGACCACCGTTTATTTCAAGCGCACCGCGCTTGAAATGGACGAGCCCTCCCAAGCCGCAGCCCCCGCCAATCGGCGGGGTTTTCTTTATGCTCGGCTGGGGGCGGGCGAGGTCCCGAATGGGAGGCGACCAAAGGTCGCCGTTTATTTCGGCACAGCCGAAATGAGCGAGCCCTCCCAAGCCGCCGTGCCCCTGCCAATCGACGGGGTTTTCTTTATATCATATCTCGCGCCGCGGGCATCACCCTTGACTTTCCGCCCAATTTGTGCTACAATCAACTTGATTTTTTGAAACGAGGATTTCCTATGGACAAAAAGAAACTGGGCGGGGCTTTGTGCCTGTTCGCCGCGGCGGTCGTATGGGGCTTTGGCTTCGTGGCGCAGGATATGGGCGCGGCACACGTGCAGGGCTTCACCTTTCAGGCAAGCCGCACGCTGCTGGCGGCACTTTCGCTCTTGGCATTGTGGATCGGCCGCGACCTTTACCGCCGCAAAAAGGGCACCTTTGTGCCCATGAGCCGCGCGGAGAAAAAATATCTGCTGATCGGCGGACTTGTGTGTGGCACGATCCTGTGCGCGGCGGCCTGCTTACAACAGTTGGGCATTGAAAACAACACCGGCTCCCCCGGCAAGGAGGCGTTCATCACCGCACTTTATATCGTGATGGTGCCGCTTTTTCTGCTCTTTTTCGGCAAAAAAGCGCGCCCGCACGTCTACCTTTGCACGGCGGCGGCACTGTTTGGGCTCTGGCTGCTCTGCATGAGCGGCTCCACGCTCACCATGGGTGACGTTCAGGTCATCTGCTGCGCGGTCATCTTCGCCTTCCACATCATCGCGGTGGACTTTTTCATTCCGCACGTGGACGGATTGCGCCTTTCCTGTCTGCAATTCTTCGTCACGTGTGCGGGCTCCGCCATCTTTATGCTGATTTTTGAGCAGCCCGCCTGGGAGGGCATTCGCGCCGCCACACCCGCTATTCTCTACTCCGGCATCGTGTCCGCAGGCGCAGGCTATACGCTCCAGATCCTCGGCCAAAAGAACACCCCCGCCACGCTTGCTTCCCTCTTGATGAGCTTGGAATCCGTGTTCGCGGTAGTGGCCAGCGCGATCCTTTTACCCGAGATCACGGTCTTCACCTGGCGCGAGGCCGTGGGCATGATCATCATCTTCGCGGCGATCATTTGCTCGCAACTGAATTTCGATTTCAAAAAAAGACGCCAAACGGTATAAGAAAAAGCCCCGAAAGGGGCTTTTTCTTATACCAATTTCACCGCATAGTGCTGGGCCCACTCGTCCAACTGGCACAGCCACGCCAGCAGCTGCGCGCGGCCCATCAGCTGCCCCTGCCAGGTCCTGTTTTCCCCGTCCAAGAGCGCCATCAGCCGACGGCGATCCAGATGCTCACACAGAAAGCTCCCTTTTTTTGAAAGACGCTCGAAAAGCATTTTTCGCACCAGCGCTTCAAACGAAGGATCATGCGTTTTGGGATAGGGGCTTTTCTTTCTCCAGAGCACGCGGTCGGGTAGCGCCCCTGTCATCGCGCGGCGAAGCAACGCCTTTTCTACACCGTTTTCAAATTTTATGCGCCAGGGCACGTTGTAAACATACTCCAAAATGCGGTGATCCGCAAAGGGCACGCGCACCTCGACCGCGCTGTGCATGCTCATTCTGTCCTTGCGCGAGAGCAGATTGGTCATAAAATAGCGCGTGGAAAGCCAGGTCGCCTTGCGCGCCGTTTCCTCCTCGGCGCTCTCCCCCGGCAAAAGCGGACAATCGCAAAGACTTTGGCGGCAGATCTCGCGCAGCCAGGAAAGCCCCTCGGCGGCGTGCGCCACGCCGTCGTCAAAGAGCGAAATGCGGGCGCTGGGATCGTGCAGCCAAGGGAAGAAGTCGCGCGAAAGCATCTCGGGACGGTAAAACCAGGGGTAGCCGCCGAAGATCTCGTCCGAGCACTCGCCCGACAGCAACACCGTGTGCTTTTTCTTGATCTCGCTGCAAAAATACAGCAGCGAAGAGTCGATATCCGCCTGCCCCGGCAGGTCGCGCGCAAGCGTCGCGCGAGAGAGCGCTGCCGCCACCGCCTCGCTGGAGGCGGTCAGCACGGTGTGCGCCGTGCCGAGCTCGGCCGCCAACTGCGCGGCGTACCGATCGTCCCCCTCGGGCTGGAAGAGCGTGGGGCGAAAGCTTTCCTTATTCCCCTCGTACTCAAAAGAATAGGTGGAAAGCTGCTCCCCCCGCGCGTACAGCACGCTGGCCGCCACCGCTGTGATCGCCGAGGAGTCAAGCCCACCCGAGAGCAGCACCGCAAGGGGCACGTCGCTTTGTAGCTGGCGGCGCACAGCGTCTCCAAACAGCTCCCCCACCACGGCGGCCGCCGTTTCCGCGTCGTCGCGGCACTCCCGCGCCTGTAATTCCCAATACGCCCAACTCTCAAATCCGTCACGCGTCACGCGCCCCGCGTGCGCGGGAGGCAGCTCCAGGATATGCTTGAACACGCTGGTGCCGGGGAGGGTGACAGGCGTGAGATAAAACAGCTGCCACAGCCCCTCCCGTGACACCTCGGGCGGCACCTCCGGGTGGCAAAGCAGCGCCTTTGGCTCCGAGCCAAAAAAGAATTTAGTGCCGGAACGGGCATAGAAAAAGGGCTTTACGCCCAGGCGATCGCGCGCCACGAACACCTTTTGCTCTGCAGGATCATAAACGGCAAAGGCGAAGATGCCGTTGAGATGCTCGGGTGCCCTCTCGCCGTAAAAAACGTAGCTCCAAAGCACCACCTCGGTGTCGCACTCACTCACAAACGTGGCGCCAAGACGAGAAAGCTCCCGCCGCAGCTCCCGCGTGTTATAGATCTCGCCGTTGTACACGATCGTATAGGTCACGCCTCGGTGTGTGACCTGCATCGGCTGCGCCCCGCGCGCGGGATCCATCACCGCCAGACGATTGTGATAAAGCCCCACGTGGGGTGAAAAATATTCTCCGTGGGCGTCCGGCCCGCGGTGCGCCATCACGCGCCCCGCCGCACGAACGGCGTTTTTATCTATCGCGTGTGGCGTGCAAAAATCCACACATCCGTTGATCGAACACATACCATCACCTCGCTATATCCTATGAGCAAAGGGGGCGCAAGGTGCGTTTGCGGCATCAACGAAAAAGGGCGAAGCCAAACGGCTTCGCCCTTTTTTATTCTGCACCCCGACAGCACGGGGCGTTCAGATTTAAATGCAGGGGGCGTGATCGCGCGCGCTGCGCCAAAGACGACGTCCTTATGCGCCGAGATAGGCCTTGCGGACGCGATCATCCTCGGCCAGCTCCTTGGCGTCGCCAGACATCGTGATCATGCCGTTTTCCAGCACGTAAGCTCGGTCCGAGATTGCCATCGCCTTTTTGGCGTTCTGCTCGACCAAAAGCACGGTCTTGCCCGCCTCGCGGAAAGCCTGAATGATCTCGAAGACCTCGCCAACAAGCAGGGGAGACAGACCCATCGACGGCTCGTCCAACACGATCAGCTCGGGGCTCGACAGCAGCGCGCGGCCCATCGCCAGCATCTGCTGCTCACCGCCCGAAAGCGTTCCCGCCAGCTGACGGCGGCGCTCCTGCAGACGGGGGAACTGCTTGAATACCAGCTCCATATTTGCCTCGATCTCGGCCTTATCCTTACGCGAATACGCGCCAAGCAAGAGGTTGTCGTAAACCGTAAGTCCCTGGAAAATGCGGCGTCCCTCGGGCACGTGCACCATACCCATACCCACGATCTTGTGCGCGGGCACGTGCGTGATGCTCTCACCCTTGTACAGCACGTCGCCCTCCTTGGGGCGGATCAGGCCCGTCACGGTGTGCAGCGTGGTGGTCTTACCCGCGCCGTTCGCGCCGATCAGGGACACAATCTCACCGCGGTTTACCTC
Organism: Eubacteriales bacterium; assembly: GCA_045661265.1. Classification (GTDB taxonomy): domain Bacteria; phylum Bacillota; class Clostridia; order Oscillospirales; family CAG-272; genus Firm-07. The sequence continues at coordinate 11,586 of JAZRFG010000081.1, read as the reverse complement.
AAAGGAAATGCCCTTGAGCGCGCGGATCATACCGTAGTTTACGTGTAAATTTTCTACTTTCAAAAGAGCTTGTGACATAGCGAAACTCCTTTCTCAATCACCGAGATACGCCTTGACAACGGCGGGATCGGCGAGCACCTTGCTCGTCTGGCCGCTGGCAAGCTCGGTGCCGAAGTTCAGCACGGTCACGTTCTCGCAAATACCGCTGACCAAGCTCATATCGTGCTCGATCAGAAGAATGGTGATGTCAAACTTTTTGCGGATGAAGGCGATGTCCTGCATCAGCTCCTCGGTCTCGTGGGGGTTCATACCCGCCGCGGGCTCGTCCAGCAAAAGCAGCGTGGGGTTCGTCGCCATGGCGCGGGCGATCTCCAGCTTTCTCTGCTTACCGTAGGGCAGGTTGCACGCCAGATAATCCTTGAACTCGGCGAGCTGGAAAAGCTCGAGGAGCTCAATGGCGCGCGCCTCAAATTCCTTTTCGGATCTCTTGTGGCGGGGCAGACGAAGCACCGAGTGCGCCACGCTGCACGGGATCTGGTTGGCAAGGCCGACCATGACGTTTTCCAATACCGTTAAGCTATTAAACAGACGAATGTTCTGGAAGGTGCGCGCGACACCCATACGGTTGACGTCGGCGGGCGCCTTGCCCGTGATGTCGCGGCCGTTCAGATAGATCTTACCCGAGGTGGGCTTGTACACGCCCGTGAGCAGGTTGAAGAACGTGGTCTTACCCGCGCCGTTGGGGCCGATCAGACCGTAAAGCTCGCCCTTCTTGATCTCAATGTTCACGTCGTCCACCGCGCGAAGTCCGCCGAACTGGATGCAAAGGTGGTCGGTCTTCAGGGCGATCTCGCGCCCGTCTGCGGCAATAAACTTATTGTCCATCCTCGGCGACCTCCTTTTCTTCCGTTTCTTCCGGCTTCTTGCCGCCAAGTTTGCGCTTGAGCCACGCACCGAAGGTATTCAGGTTGTATCTCTCGCGGAAGTTTTTCAGCGAGGGGGCGTTGCGATAGATCACAATCAGGATCAGGATCAGCGAGTAGATCACGTTCTGCAGCACCGCCAGATTGCCCGTCAGCACCGTTTGCAGCTTGACGTTGATAAAGGTGATCAGCGCCGCCGCAAGCATTGAGCCGTTGATCGAGCCCATGCCGCCCAGCACCACCATCACGAGGATCGAAATGGAGTAGTTGTAATTAAAGGTGGCGGACTGCACGTTGGATTGCGTATAGCTGTAAAGCACGCCCGCAATTCCCGCGAAGAAAGAGGAAATGACGAACACGAACAGCTTATATTTTGTCACGTCAATGCCCATGGCACGCGCGGCGATCTCATTATCCTTGATGGAGATGATCGCACGGCCGTGCTTGGAGCGGATCAGGTTCTGCGTCACCGCAAGGCAAAAGATCACCATCACAAATGCGATCACAAACAAATATTTGCGATCAAAACGGGGGGTCTCCAGACCCAGCGTGCCGCCAAACCATTCGGCGGGCAAGTTCATAATGATATTACGAATGATCTCGCCGAACGCCAGCGTCACGATCGCCAGATAGTCACCACGCAAGCGCAGCGCGGGCAGGCCGATGATAAGGCCAAACACAGCCGCCGAAAGGCCGCCGCAGACGAGCGCGAGCAAAAGCGCGGGGATATTATTCGCGCTCAGCGAAAGCGACTCGGTCATCACCGCGGCGATCTTACCGCCGATGTACGCACCTGCGCACATAAAGCCGGCGTGGCCAAGCGACAGCTCGCCAAGGAAGCCGACTACCATACCGAGCGATACGGCAAGCAGCATCGCGATGGCGATCTGCTCCATCAGGAACTGCGTGCCCATCTTCATCGAGCCGCTGATCGACAAAACGCCGAAAAGGAGCGCAGCGATCGCAATAATGATGTAGTTCGCATACTTGCGCACGAAGGGCTTTTTGAAAAATTCCATGATACTTGTCATACCTTCTCCCTCCTTGCCTTGCCAAGCAGACCTGCGGGCTTGACCAGCAGGATCACGATCAAAACGCCGAACTCAATGGCGTCGGTAAAGGGAGCAAGCGCGGATACGCTCAGCGAAATCGATTCGATCACGCCAAGCAAAATGCCGCCCAGCATCGCGCCGGGAATCGAGCCGATGCCACCGATGACGGCAGCGGTGAACGCCTTGATGCCGGGCATCGCACCCAGCGTATTGGTCAAGCTGGGCGCCTTCATCAGCATCAGATAAGCTGCCACGGCAGCCAGCGCCGAGCCGATACCGAACGTGATGGCGATGATACGATTGGTGTTGATGCCCATCAGCTGGGCGGCACCGCGGTCCTCGGAAACGGCAACCATCGCGCGTCCCGTCTTGGAACACTTGACAAACAGCGTCAGCGCCGTCATGATCACCACCGTTACACCCAGCGTAACCAGCGTGCCGTAGCCGATCTTGAAGCTGCCAAACTCAATGGCGCCGCTGATCTGCAGCTGCGTGGGCATCTTGGGCGCAGTGCCGAAAAAGATCTGCGCCAAGCTTTGCAACAGCGAGCTGACGCCGATCGCCGTGATCAAAACGGCAAGAGAGGGTGCACCGCGCAAGGGCTTATACGCAAAGCGCTCCACCCCAATGCCAAGCAGTATACAAAGCACGATGGCAACCAGCACCGCCAGCGCGACGGCAACCACGGGATGTCCCCCCAGCATCAGTGTGGTAAACATCGCATAACCGCCTACCATGATGATGTCGCCGTGCGCGAAGTTCAGCATTTTGGCAATACCGTACACCATCGTATAGCCGATGGCAATGATCGCATAGGTACCGCCGGAGCTAAGCCCGTTTAACAGAGCTGTTAATAGTTCCATAATTTTCTTCCTAACTTATGACAAGTTTGCTGGCGCGGAAAACCACGCCAGCAAACTAAGATTTTTATAAAGTTATCTCGGTAAAACCAATTACTTCAGACTTACTGCCAGAGCGTCCTTGTTCACGAAGCCGTCGGTGGTCCACTTCACAGTACCGGTACCGGTCACAGCGCCGGTGTACTCGAAGCCGCCGTTGAGCTGTGCGGTGAGGATGTTGCAAATATCGGAAGCAGAGGTGGAGGCGTCAATGTCCTCACCGGATGCCTTCAGCGCGTTGAAGATCGCGTAAACGCAGTCGTAAGCGGAAGCGCCGAACTGGTTGAGCGTATCCTCGCCGTATGCTGCCTTGTAGTTGGTAACGAATTTCTTGGCGTTGTCTGCATCGGCCTTGAAGTGCGTCAGCATAGAAACTTCCTGAGGAATGGTAGTAAGATCAAGCACGGTGTTCAGACCGTCCAGACCGTCGCAGCCGTAGTAGGTCTTGATGCCGGTCTCGGCCTTGGCCTGGTTCATAAACAGAGCTGCCTCAGCGTAGTAGATGGGCATGAAGATGAACTCGCAGTCCTTCAGGGCAGCCACCTGCGTGGTGAAGTCGGACTTGGTCTGTGCGGTAAAGGATGCCTCTTCCACGGTGATGTTGGAGTTCAAAGCGGCCTTGAACTGGTCGTAAATACCCTTGGAGTAGTCAATGTCGGTCTGGTAGAACACACCGATCTTGGTGTGGTTCAAGCCATTCACATAGTTTGCAGCGGCAACACCCTGCTTCGCGTCTGCAAAGCACATCTGGTAGCCGTTGGACTCAGCGCGCACTGCGTCAGCAGAAGCGGAAGGAGTCATAAAGAAGATGTTGTCTGCCTTGGAGAGCGTCTTGAACTCCAGAGCGGGCTGGGTGGTCACGCAGCCAAGGGAGATCTGCATACCCCAGTCAACGAGTGCGGCATAGTTTGCGGCAACCTTGGTGGCGTCGTTCACGTCGTCCATGGCCTTCAGCTCGAACTTCACGCCGTTCAGACCGCCTGCGGCATTGATCTCATCGATCGCCATTTGTGCGGCGTTTGCCACGCCCAGACCGTAAACGGCTGCACCGCCCGTAAGGGGGCCGGAAAGACCGATCTTGATGGTGTCGTCGTCACCGCCGCAGGATGCGAGCGTTGCGCAGCAACCGACCAGCATCAGAACAGCCAGTGCAAGTGCAAGAAACTTTTTCATGATGTTTTCTCCTTTTGAAAGAAAAGATTTTGGTGCCATTTGGCAACATGCTATGATTATAGCGCATAATTCCCGATTTTGCAATAGTCATAATGCACAAAATATTCATATTTATATAATAAAGCCGCCATTTTTTGAACAAAAAAGTCAATCCGAAGTGCCAAACAGCACTTTTTGTTTACATTTCCAAAATGCGCGGCGGCTTTTTTGTTTTTTGAAAGAAAAGAACACCCTCCCGCGAAAGGAGTCGTCTTTTCGCGGGGGAGATCGCCCATTTCGCACACAAACCGGGCCGCTTGGGGGTCGCCCGCCAAAAAAGGGGCTCCCGTGTGGGGGCGACGGGTATTTCGCCCTTGGCGAATACACCCTCACCCTGCGCCTTGTGAGCAAGCTCCCAGATCTTCGGGTGGGGTGTGCGCACCCGCGTTTGTGTGCGCTTTTGCATTGTGTAAAAGAGATCGCCCATTTCGCACACAAACCGGGCCGCTTGGGGGTCGCCCGCCAAAAAAGGGGCTCCCGTGTGGGGAGCCCCTTTTTTTGGAGCAGGCGACGGGAATCGAACCCGCGGCATCAGCTTGGGAAGCTGAGGTTTTACCATTAGACTACGCCTGCGAACAAGCAATATTATATACGATGCGGGGGCGTTTGTCAATGCCCCCGCCATCAAAAAGCGAATTTTTTCACCGCGCGCTTCGACACGCGGGGCGCTCAATCCAGCACCCCGAACAAAAGCCGCGCGTAAAGCGGCAGCACGCCCGCGCGCGAGGACGTCAGGCGCACCGCGCCGCGCGCGGGCGAGCGATTGCAAAGCTCGCCCTCAACAAGCAAGCGATACAGCTGGCGCGCCGTGCCCCGCACGCCGTCAAACACCGGCACGTCCTTCCCCAGCGCGCGAAGGATCTGCTCCTTGACAAAGGGGAAATGCGTGCAGCCCAGTACGACGGCGTCGGGCGGCGGCGTGCGGTAAGGCGCCAAAAGCTCCTGCAAATACGCGTCCATTTCGGGCGCACTCTCCGCGCCCGCCTCCAGCATTTTCACGATCTCGGGCGCGGGGAGTGGTAACACGGTCGCGTTTTTCGCACAATTTTGCACAAGCTCGGCAAACCTTTCCTCCCGCAGCGTCAGCGCGGTAGCAAGCACCAGCACACGTGCATTCTCGCACACACCCAGCGCGGGCTTGAGCGCGGGCTCCATGCCCACGATCGGCACGTCGGGGTAACGCGCGCGCAGCTCATCTGCCACAAGCGACGTAGCGGTATTGCACGCCAGCACCAGCGCCTTGCTTTCCAAAAGCAATCTCTCGGCCTGCGCCAGAATATGTGCGCGCAGCGCCCCCGGCTCGCGCTCGCCGTAAGGAGCACAGGCACTGTCCCCAAAATAAAGCAGCTCCTCACAGGGAAGCAGCCGCCGGATCTCGCGCAAAACACAAAGCCCCCCGACACCGGAATCCATCACGGCAACGGGGAGCTTGGCGCGAGCCGACACCTCGTCCTCACCAAGTGGTGGTAAAACGGGGCAAGGTTTCTCGCAATTTTTCATCTTTACTCTCCTATCCATTGGTAGCCCGCGCCCCGCACGGTGCGGATGCGCGTCACGCCGTCTTGTTCCAGTTTACGCCGCAGGCGATAAAGATATACCGCCACCGCGTTGGATTTTTCGGCGTTCTCGCCAAGGATAGCTTCAATCTCTCCCGCGCTCACGGTGCGGGAACGGTTTTCATATAACAAATGCAGCACCCGCTGCTCGGTCTTGCTGAAGGAAAGCTTCTTGCCCGAAAGCCAGAACGCCTCCCCCTCGCGCAGCAGCGCTCCTTGGGGCAGCCCCTCGCGGCGGTGCAGGAGTGTGGAGAGCTCGCGCGCACAAAAGGGCAGTCCCAAAAGCGCATACAGCCCCGAACGGGTCGTGTTTTTCACGTTTTCCGGGTGCGCGGAAAAGCCGATCTGCAACGCCATAGCACTCTGCTTCGGCAGCGAAACAGGGTGGTCGAGGTCGATCAGCCACACGCGTGCCTTGAGGGGGTCCGTCGGCACAAGACCGCAGCGCGCGGCCTCCAGCGAGAGCATTCTTGCCAGCAGCTCGTCGCGGGAAAATACAGCGACGCTCACTCGTTTTGTGCGAGCAGACCGTAAAGAACGGCCCGCACGCCCTCCAGCGTCTGCGCCTGCATCAGCTCACCGCGCGCCGCGGCAGCGCCGCGCAGCCCCTTGCAGTACCAAACCAAATGCTTGCGCGCCTCGGGCAGCCCCACGCGCTCGCCCTTGCGCGCGATCATATCCGCGGCGTGCGCCAGCGCGGCGTCCAGACGCTCGGCGGCGCGGGGCGGGGCGTATTCCCTGCCCTCCAGCGCCGAGATCACCTCGTCAAACAGCCAGGGGTTGCCCAGCGCGCCGCGCGCGATCATCACGCCGTCGCACTCGGTTTCCTCGATCATTCTTTTCACGTCAGCGGCACAGTTTAGGTCGCCGTTACCGATCACAGGCACGCTGACCGCGCGCTTGACCGCGGCGATGATGCCGTTATCGCTGCTCGGCTGGTAGAACTGCTGGCGGGTCCTGCCGTGCACGCAAATGAGATCCGCGCCCGCATCCTCCAGCATTTTTGCCATCTCGGGGGCGTTTTTGTTATCGTTGGTAAAGCCGGCACGAATTTTGACCGTGACAGGCAGCTTGACCGCGCGCTTGATCGCGCGCACGATCTGGGCGGCAAGCGCGGGCTCGCGCATCAGGGCACTCCCCTCGCCGTTGCTCACGACCTTGGGCACGGGGCAACCCATATTGATGTCGATCGCGGCGGGCAAGCGCTCACGGCTCGCGCCCCGATATTCCCCGCTTTCCACAAGACGCGCGGCCTCGGCCATATAGTCGCTCTCGCGACCGAACAGCTGGATCGCCATCGGACTTTCCGCCTCGATGATGTTAGCAAGCTCCGCCGTTTTGGCGGGAGCGCCCGCGCGGGATCTTTGCTCGAAGCAAAGTGCCTTGGCGGAGATCATTTCGCTCACCGTATACTCTGCGCCGTGCGCGCGACAGATGGCGCGAAAGCTGGTATCCGCCACGCCCGCCATCGGCGCGAGCATCACGCCGTGCGCAAGCGTATGGGCGCCGATCACAAGCGGCGCCATCAGCCGTTATAAAGGCGCATCGTGCGACACGCCTCGGTGTGTGCCAGCTGGCACAGCTCTGCGGGAATACCCAGTCGCACGCCGGGATCCTCGATATCCGTTACCTTGATGATGCGCTTACGCCCCGTCACGGTATAGAAAACGGTCAGCGCCGCCGCATAGCTGCCGAAAAGCGCCGCGTGCTTTCCGTCCTCGCGGTAAAGCTTCTCTGCCGCCGCGGGGTGTGCCAGCAGGCGGGAAAAGACCTCGCCCGCGGGCGCGAAAAAGCAGCCGTTCTCGCGGCAAAAGCGGTGATAGCCGTCCGTCATCGCCCGCTGTCCCGCGCGATCGCCCCGCGCCGTCCACGGCATATACAGATAAAACGCCGCACCCGCGCTCTCGCTCATATCCTTCAGGATCTTGGCGCTGTCGCGCAAGGAAAGCGGATCAAAGCCGCTAACGCGCTCCTGTGCGATCACAAAATCATACTCGCCGTAGCGCACGTTGAAGGCGACGTTGTGCGAGGTGGCGTGATAGCCGAGATCCTTGCCCGCCGCCGCCAGCATCGTAACGTGCACCTTTTGCCCCACGGCCGCAAACAGCTCGCGCACCATCTGCGGCATCGCGTTATAGAAGGTGTGGCTGTTGCCGATAAACAAAAGCTTCATTTCTGCCCTCCCCAAAAGGGTTATTTTCTATCTAAAAGCATACCACAAAACGCGCGCAAAGTCAAGGGCGGCGCCGTGCAAAAGCTTTTCATCGCAAAATGCGGGAACGTGTGAAAATTCCCTTGATTTTCCGACGCGAAGCACCGCTTTCCCCCACGCTGCTGTCGCAATCACACGAGCGATTGGGGATTGACCGCCACGGGATTTCGTGCTACCATCGAAGTCACCCGCCACTGCGGGAAAAGGAGGAAGAAAAATGAGGATTTGGAAAATGGTGGGGTGCCTCGGGCTTTTGGTCGTGATCATTTGCGGCTGCATCATACTGGGCGAGCCGGCACAGGTTTCCGCCCAAAGCAATCTGCCGCAGGAAAACGAGCAAGGCGAGAAAGCGCCGCAGGAACCGCCCGCACCCACCGAAAATTCTGCCACTGTCAGCAAAACCTACAGCACAGGGCTTACCTTTCGCAGCAACGGCGACGGCACGTGTGCCGTTTCCGGCGTGGGGAGCTGCACCGCCGCGTGTATTCTGATCCCGCCGAAAAGCCCGAGTGGCGACACCGTCACCGAGATCCTGCCCGGCGCCCTTGCGGGCAGCATCGTGGGCGCCATAGAGCTGCCCGCCACGATCACCACGCTCACGGCGGCCTCGTTTGAGGGCTGCACGCGCCTTGCCCTGGTGCGCGTGGCAAGCGGCAGCGCCACCTTCTCGGAGCACGACGGCGTCCTTTACAACGCGGACGGCTCGCTGCTTGTCTATTGCCCCGTCGGCCGCAGTGCCAAGGAAATGACCCTGCACCAAAACCTGCGCCGCGTCGCCGCAGGCGCCTTTGCCGAGTGTCCCTCGCTCACGGGCGTGTATTTCGCGGGCTCCACGGCCGAGTGGCACAGTATGATCGTCGGCGACGACAACGATGCGCTTTACAAGGCCACCCTTTACTTCAATGCGGCATAAAAAAAGCCCCGAAACTCACACCGTTTCGGGGCTTTTTGCTGCAACACGCGCTTTGACCGCGCGCGAAAACGCGTCTGCGCGCCATTTCTCTTTCCTTAGGCGCGCGTGACGTAAAAAACGCGCCAAGCAAGGCCTGTCCTCGGCATAGTCGAGGACGTCACCCCTTTGGGGTGCGGCACCACAGGCGACACCCGACGGCGTAGTTGCCTACGTCGAGGGCTGAGCCGCGGAGCAACGAAGCTTGGCGCGGAATTTTACGTCACGACCTTACGATACGTCTTCGTAATTGACGTCTTCGTTCAAAGTAGCCTTTGCGTCCTCGTCCAGATAGTCAAGGGGATTCACCTGTAAGCCGCCTACTGTCATCTCCAGATGGAGGTGAGGCTCCTCGGCGACCTCAACCATGGCGGTGTCACCGACAGTGCCGATCACGTCGCCCGCCTTCACACCGGCACCAACGACGACGCCCTCGGGCAGCTCAAGAGAAAGGTTCTTATAAACGGTGTAGCAATCCCCACCGTGCTTGACTGCGACACACTGGCCCATGCGCACGTCCTCCCAGATCTGGGTGATCGTGCCGTCTGCCATCGCGCTGACGCTGGCGCCCGCCACCGTGCCGATGTCAATGCCAAGATGGACGCGATAATCCCCCATCGTGGGAGAGAAAACCTGCAGGGCGTTGTCGTGCTTTTGCTGCATTACCCCGGAAACGGGTAACAAAAAGCGCTCGGGAAGCACGTCGGCACCCGTCTGACTGTCATCGGGCGCGGGGGTGGGATCCTCCGGCGTTTCATCGGGGGTCTGGTCAGAGGGATCCTGCACGCCCACCTGGGCGCTGTCGTCGGGGGGGAGCTTTTCGGTGGTGGCGCGGTTGGCAACCACGGTCATGATGATAATGGCGGTCAGCACAAGCAGCATGATCGTTACGGTCAGTGCGATCGCACGGGCGCCTTTATCCTCTTTGAGCTTTACAAACAGATTCTTTTTTTGCATCGGTTTACTCCTTTTCTTTTTTCTGTCGTTTCTATTTTTACCTCTTTTGCAAGGGTTATGCACAAAAGGCAAAAAACGCGAAAAAAATCAAAAAGGGGGTTGCCCGCATTCGGTAATTATGGTATACTATTAAGGTATAGTACATCTTTACCGACGCGGCAAGGAGCGAGGATATGTATAGGATCGGATTTGACAACGAGCAATATATCAAGACCCAATCGGGGCATATTGAGAATCGTATCGCGCAGTTTGGCGGCAAGCTCTATTTGGAGTTTGGCGGCAAGCTTTTTGACGACTTTCACGCCGCACGCGTTCTGCCCGGCTTCGAGCCGGACAGCAAGATCCGCATGCTCTCGCAGCTGGCGGGCGAGGCCGAGGTGGTCATCGCCATCAACGCCGCCGACATTGAAAAGAATAAGGTGCGCGGGGATCTGGGCATCACCTATGACCAGGACGTGCTGCGACTGATCGACGCTTTCCGCAGCTTCGGGCTTTTCGTGGGTAGCATCGTGCTGACGCGCTACACGGGCCAGCCCTCTGCCGCCGCGTTCCAAAAAAAGCTGGAGGCGCTGGGGCTCAAGGTCTATCGCCATTACCCCATCGCGGGCTATCCGCTTGACGTCAAGACCGTCGTCAGTGACGAGGGCTACGGCAAGAACGATTATATTGAAACCACGCGCTCTCTGGTTGTGGTCACCGGCCCCGGCCCGGGCTCGGGCAAGATGGCGACCTGCATGTCCCAGCTCTATCACGACAACAAGCGCGGCATTCGCTCGGGCTATGCCAAGTTCGAGACCTTCCCCGTGTGGAACCTGCCGCTGGATCACCCCGTCAACCTCGCCTACGAGGCGGCGACCGCCGACCTCAATGACGTGAACATCGTGGATCCGTTCCACCTGGCGGCCTACGGCGTGACCACGGTCAACTACAACCGCGACGTCGAGGTGTTCCCCGTTGTGAAAACGATGTTCGAGCATATCTACGGCGAGTGCCCCTATAAGTCCCCCACCGATATGGGCGTCAATATGGTCGGCAACTGCATTTTTGACGACGACGCCGTGCGCGAGGGCGCCAAGGACGAGATCCTGCGCCGCTATTTCGCCGCCCTTTGCCGCAAGCGCAAGGGGGAAAACGACGGTGCCGAGGCAGATAAGATCAAGATGCTGATGACCAAGGGCGGCATTGACGAAACGCAACGCCCTGTTGTTGCCGAGGCGCTGGCGCGCGCCGAAAAGACAGGCGTTTCCGCCGTGGCGATCCAGCTCCCCGACGGCCGCGTGATCACGGGCAAGACCTCCAATCTGCTGGGCGCGGTATCCGCCGCGACCATCAACGCGCTCAAGGCGCTGGCGGGCATTCCCCGCGAAACCAAGCTGATCTCGCCCGAGATCCTTGAGCCGGTATCCAATCTCAAGATCAAGCGCCTCGGCTATAAGAGCCCCCGCTTGCACCTGGACGAGGTGCTGATCGCGCTGTCTATCTGTGCCGTGCAAGACAAGCTCGCGCGCAAGGCGCTGGGATATCTGGACAAGCTGGCGCACTGCGACGCGCACTCCACCGTGATCCTATCGCCCGCGGACGAGAGCACCCTCAAGAAGCTGGGGGTACAGCTTACCTGTGAGCCGCAGTTCCAAACGAAAGCCCTGTATCACGAATAACCCAAAGGACGGAGATCGCTCTCCGTCCTTTTTATCACCCCGCCGCGCGTGCGCATACACTGGCAGTAACGGAGGTGTGCATATGAAGATCGTATTGATGAAATCTCCCAAGGCGTTGGCGCCGCTTTTGCGGAAGGTGTTCGGCGTGCCGAAAAAACAGAAATAAAG
>JAZRFG010000080.1:0-2180 GCA_045661265.1 Eubacteriales bacterium | reverse complement strand
GTTGCAAGTCCCATATGATAGAAGGGGAACAGGGGCCCCTTGACCGCCTCGGCGATGTCGCCGACGATGGCAAGGAACTCGGTGAGCGAGGACATTAGCTTGGTGTAGCCCCACATATAAAGTCCCATGAGCCCGAGCGAGAGCACCGTCACCACCAGCGACTTGCGCTTGATGCGCACGCTGATCGCGGCGACGAGCAGCCCGAGAAGGCAGGAAAGCGAGAGCACGAAGAAGGAAAGCACAAAGGGGATGAGCAGCGCGAAGATCGCGCCGAGCACGGTGGGCGCGCCGTAGATGAGCCACGCGAGCGTGGCGGGGAGCATCACGATCATCTCGAAGAACAGCCCCGACATGTACACGCCCGCAAGGCGCGCAAACAGGATATAGCGCGGCGGAATGGGCATCGCGAGGAGCGTGTCGTTGTCCTTGGAAAGATAGAGCGACGCGTAGGTGTTAAACACGCTGCCGAACACGCCGAAGACAAGGGAAAGAAGCCCCATGACGAGGAAATAAAACCAGGTAAGGCCCATCGGCACCAGTGCTTCGCAAAGGAATTTTGCCATCAGAAAGAACATGGCGCCAAGATATACGATCAGCACGGCGTAAAGCAGCAGAAAGCCCGCAAAACCCTTTCCCGTGCGGCGGGTCTTTTTCTTGCTATCCATAAAGAAGAAGGAAAAGACCTCCGCCATCTGTTTTTTCAAAAGCGCCTTGATCATTGGTCGCCCTCCAGCTCAAGGAAGACGTTCTCCAGCGACGTGTCGCCCTTGACCTCGTCCATTTTGCCCGCGCGGATCAGCTTGCCACCCTTGATGATGGCGACCTTGTCGCACAGCTTTTCCGCGACCTCGAGCACGTGGGTGGAGAAGAAGATCGCCGCGCCCTCGCGGCACATCTCGCGCATCAGCTCCTTGAGAAGGTGCGCCGCCTTGGGGTCAAGCCCCACGAACGGCTCGTCCATGACAATCAGGCGCGGCTGGTGAATAAGCGCCCCGATGATGGCGAGCTTTTGCTTCATACCGTGCGAGTAGGTGCCGATCGGTCGGGCAAGGTCGCCCGTGAGCTGCAGCATATCCGCAAAGCGGTGAATGCGCTCGTCGCGCGCGGCGGCGTCCACGCCGAAGATGTCCGCCACGAAGTTGAGGTAGGCGATGCCCGTCATAAAGTCGTAAAGGTCGGGGTTGTCGGGGATATAGGCGAGTTGCGCCTTGGCGGCGAGAGGGTCCTTCGTGACCGAGATGCCGTCCACAAAAATTTCGCCCGCGTCAAAGCGAAGAATACCGCATACCGACTTGATGGCGGTGGTTTTGCCCGCACCGTTATGCCCGATAAAGGCGCAGATCTCGCCGGGGGCGATGTGAAGCGAGAGGTCGTCCACGGCCTTTTTGTCGCCGTAGCATTTGGTCAGATGCTCGATTTTCAGCATAGATAGCACTCCTTTTGCGCGCGCGGCGCGCGTGTTCGTTGAGATAATGATAGCATATTTTCACGCCGCCGTCAAGGGCGAGCGGGCGCGAGGCGCGTCGACTTTGCGTAGAGTGTGAAATTTTGTAAAAACGGCTTTTATTTACGCGCAAATTCGCTTTGACAGGAAAGGGGGGGATATGGTACGATAACCTTGTGATAACGGCAAGCAGGGGCGATCTGTTATAATAAAAGCCGCGAACGCGGGGCGCGTTCGCGGCGGGATTTTTAGATTGGCGGCTTACTCCCACTCAATGGTGCCGGTGGGCTTGGGCGTGAGATCGTAAAGCACGCGGTTGATGCCCTCGACCTCGCTCGTGATGCGGGCGACGATCTTGTGCAGAATGGCGTAGGGGATCTCCTCGATGGTGGCGGTCATCGCGTCCTTGGTGTTTACGGCACGGATGATTGCAGGCCAACCCTCGTAACGCTCGCTGTTGCGAACACCTACCGACTTCATATCGGGAATGGAGATAAAGTACTGCCATACGGTCTTTGCAAGTCCGCAGTTGTCAAACTCCTCGCGGAGAATAGCATCAGCCTCACGGAGTGCGTTAAGTCTGTCACGGGTGATAGCACCAAGGCAGCGCACGCCAAGACCAGGACCAGGGAAAGGCTGACGGTCAACCATTTCGGAGGGCAGACCGAGAGCACGTCCAACCTCGCGTACTTCGTCCTTAAAGAGCAGCTTGATAGGCTCAACAAGCTCGAATGTC
>JAZRFG010000079.1:0-1591 GCA_045661265.1 Eubacteriales bacterium | reverse complement strand
GCCTTCGGCGGCTACCTGGTGCTTGCCATCGTGATGGCTGTGATCAACAAGCTCACGGGCCTTCATCACCATCTTGACGAAAACGCAGAAAAGGAGGAGAACTGATCATGACGGTACAAGCTATTTTCGGTATCCTTCTGGCGGGCATTCTTTCCAACAACTATGCCCTGCTCCACTTCCTTGGCACGGGTGCCGTTTTGGAAAATGAGCGCCCCACCAAGAAGTCCCTTATGCTGGGCCTTGGCACCACCGTGGTGATGCTGATCTCCACGCTGATTACCTGGCCGCTCAACCATTTCCTCCTGGAGAAGGTCTCCTACCTGCAGACGATGGTGTTCGTGCTGATCGTGCTTGCCGTTGTCGAGGTACTTCACCTTGTGGCGCGCAATCTGCTGGACAACTACTGCCGTGCAGACTTCGTCAAGTTCGCCATCAACGGCGCAGTGCTTGGCCTTTGTATCCACAACACCGAGCATTCCTTCCTTGAGGCGATCATCACCTCTGTGGCAGTCGGCATCGGCTTCATGCTTACTATGACGCTTTACGCCAAGATCAAGGACGACTACGTGGACGAGGAGGCCATTCCCGCTTCCTTCCGCGGCATTCCGATCGCCCTTTTGACCGCCGGTATGATCGTGCTGGCAATGCTGGCGCTGAACTTCAAGTTCTGATGAAAAAAAAGGATTTCATTCTGATCGGCATCGTCCTCCTTGTTGCACTGATCGCGCTTTTGATTGTGCAATCACTCAAGGAGGACGGCGCGTACGTTTCGATCAGGATCGATGGCGTGGAGGTCGCAACCTACAGCTTGTCGATCGATGGCGAGTATTCGCTTAACGGCGGAACCAACGTTTTGAAGATCGAAAACGGCGAGGCCTGGATGATCGAAGCCGATTGCCCCACGCGCGGTCAGACCCGCTGCACGGCGCAGGGCAAGATCAGCCAAACGACAGAGTCCATCACCTGTGAGCCCCACAAGCTCACCGTCGTCGTCCGCGGCGGACAAGCGCCCGACGTCGAGCTCGTCAGTTAAAAAAGAAAGGAGAGTTGCATGAAAGCCAAACGAGTCACCTTTTTGGGATTATCCATCGCGCTTGCCATGATACTCTCCTTCGTCGAGCATCAGATCCCCGCCCTGGTGGCAATTCCTGGCATCAAGGTGGGACTTCCCAACATCGTGCTGGTGTTTCTGCTCTATCGCGTGGGCTGGAAGGACGCCGTGATCGTCAGCATCATTCGCATCATTCTGGTGTCGATGCTGTTCGGTAACGTGCAGATGATGACCTTCAGCATCGCAGGCGCGGTGCTCAGTCTTACCGGTATGATCCTGCTCAAAAAGCTCAACTGGTTCTCCTGCGTCGCGGTCAGCGTCACAGGCGGTATCCTGCACAACGTGGGACAGATTGTCGCCGCCGTATTTTGGACAGGCACGGCCGAGATTGCCTTCTACCTCCCCGCGCTGCTCATCAGCGGCACGGTGGCGGGTACGCTGATCGGTATTCTTTCCGGTCTGATGATCGAAAAAATGAAAAAATGGAAATTCTGAAAAGAAAACCGACGGAGCCGGCTCCGTCGGTTTTCTTTTGTCCCC
>JAZRFG010000078.1:0-2460 GCA_045661265.1 Eubacteriales bacterium | reverse complement strand
TTCGCTATTTGCTTTTTTCGGTGTGCTTGTTACTACTTGCTCGGGCAGGGTGCGCGTGACCTCAGTCAGCTTTTCCAGTGCGGCGCGGCGCAAGGCGTTGAGGCGGGACACGGGCACCATCAGCCCCTCGTCAAGGGAAATCTCTACCCGTTCGGGGGTGTACGGCGTATTGCCAAGCTTGCAAAGGTTCTTTTTGACCATATCCGCGTCCATTGGGGCGCGCTCGGCTACAAGGGGCGGCTCGTCCGTGACGGTGGCGCTCTTTTCGCCCGCAGTGACGGTGAGCGAAAGGGGGAGATCCTTTCTCATCGTGAGCTGCATCGCAAGCGGCAGCTTGCGCGTGATCCCCGTGAAGGGCGTGAGCGTGCGGGTGGAGTTTTTGTCATCGTCCGAGCGATAACCCATCATTTCCCGACCCGTTTTGCCACTAAAATAGGCGTCGGTAAAACCGCCGCGCGAGAAAACGGCGGCGAGATGCGCCATTTCCGCCTTGGTGGCCGCGCGGCGCTCGTCAAGCAGACGCCGCCATACGGACACGACCTCGCGGACGTATTCGGGGGACTTTAAGCGCCCCTCGATTTTAAGGGAATGCACGCCCATTTCGATCAGCTCCGGCACGTGCTCGGCAAGAGAAAGATCCTTGAGGGAAAGAGGATATTTGCCGCGTGCATCGGGCAGGCGGCAGGGTTGGGCACATTCGCCGCGGTTGCCGCTGCGCCCGCCGACAAGCGACGAAAACAGGCACTGCCCTGAGTGCGACACGCAAAGTGCGCCGTGCACGAACACCTCCAGCTCCAGCTCGCTCTCGGCAAGAAAGTGTTGCATATCCGCTTTTGAGCTCTCGCGCGCGATGACCATACGCGAAAAGCCGAGCTTGCTGAGCTCTGCGGCGGCGGCCGCGTTATGGCCCGCGCACTGGGTGCTGGCGTGCAGCTCGAAGTCGGGGATTGCCTCGTGGATCGCTGCCGCTGCGCCGAGGTCGGCGACAATAAGTGCGTCGATGCCACAAAGGTACGCTTCCTTTGCGACCTCAACGGCGCGGGGAAGCTCGCGGTCGGTGACCAGCGTGTTGAGTGTGAGATAGGCCTTGGCGCCAAAGGCGTGGCAAAGCTTTACGGCCTCGCGCATGGCGTCAGGCGTGAAGTTGGCAGCGCGCAAGCGCGCGTTAAAATCCGTGCCGCCGAAATAGACGGCGTCCGCGCCCGCGTCCAGCGCGGCGGCAAGCGCCTCGGGCGTGCCTGCGGGGGCAAGGAGTTCGGGGAGCTTTCTCATACCAAGCGGTTCTCGCCAAAGAGGTCGTCCAGATCCAGCTGTTCGTATTTTTGCGTGATCTGCTGTTCCTCGGGCGAAATTTCAATTTCGGGCTCCTCTTCATAGTTCTGATATGCCAGCTGCGGCTCGCGCGTTTCCACGCACATGGCTGCCAGCTTTTCGCGCAGCTCGCGGATCTCGGTCAGCATCGACAGCACCTGGTCGTGCATACGGTCGGCGCGGGCGTTGGCCTCGGAGTTCTGGCGCATCAGCTTGGCGTTCAGGCGGAACAGGGTGGCGTTGTCCTGCAAAAGCGCGTCGTAAACGCCCGCCTTGACCTGCAGCTCGGCGCGCAGCGTTTCGTTCTCGCCGCGCAGCATGCTGGCCTCGAAGTTGTCGCCGGTGGGATCCGCCTTATTCAAAAACTCCTCCAGCTCAGCCACGCGCGCGTTGAGATGCCCGTTTTGCGTGGTGAAGTCCAGTGCGGCAAGCAGTGCTGCCTCGGTGCGGGTGCAGGCGTTGTTGCTGGCGGCGGTGATGGCGTGGATCTTTTCATTCAATGCGGCCGCGGCGGCGTTCACGCTTTCCTGCGTTTCCTCGCAGACAATATTCATGGTGATGTCGGCAACCTTGACCGAAAACTTTTGACGCATAAAACTCTCCTTTTTCGCGCTTGCTCTTGCATTGTGCGCGGCTTTGGTGTATAATGAGGACAACACTTTACTCTATTATAATATAAAACTTGGATTTTTTCAAATGTTTTTTTTAGAAAGGCGAAAAAATGTCTGTACTTGCAAGCTCTAACCGTATCGTAGTCAAGATCGGCTCCTCGACGCTCACGCACGACGAGGGGCACTTGAATCTGCGCCGTATCGAGGCGCTGGTCAAAACGCTGTCTGACCTTAAGAACAGCGGTAAGCAGGTGGTGCTGGTCTCCTCCGGCGCGGTGAGCGCGGGAGTGGCGAAGATGGGCACACACCGCCCCTGTTGCACCGCGGAAAAGCAGGCGATGGCCGCCGTGGGACAAAGCGAGCTGATGAAGCTTTACTCCCGCTTTTTCTCGGATTACGGTCACACGGTGGCGCAAATTCTGCTCACCAAGGACGTGATCGACCAGCCGGATCGCCGTGCGGCGGCGGAGGACACCTTCCGCACGCTTCTCACGATGGGTTGCATTCCGATCGTCAACGAGAACGACTCGGTGTCCAC
>JAZRFG010000077.1:0-8353 GCA_045661265.1 Eubacteriales bacterium | reverse complement strand
TATGAAACTGCAAGCTCGGTGGTGATCGTCCTTGTTCCCGTGCTTTGCCTTGAGGTGTGGACGGGAATGCTGAAATACACCCTCGCCCGCCGCGCGGGCGCTTGCCCTTATGGCGAGGAGGAGATATACGGCGCCGCCTTTTTGCTGTTGGCGTGTGGGAGCGCGGTGTTTGTGCTGGGCTGCACGGCGGTGTATCTTTTCCACCCTTTTCGCTGTTTTGGCTGGGTGCTGGCAAGCGGCATTTCGCTGGCGCTTTGCTGTGGCGAGGGGTACGTGGCGCGTTGTGAACAAAAAAACGCCACATATGCGGCGTCGGGTGTTCTGGGTGCCATAGCTTCCGCCACTGCGGGCATCGTGGGCGTATATGCCCTTAAAATGCAGGCACAGGCACTTTTCGCTGCCTATGTGGCGGGCAATGCGGCACAGATCTTGTGGCTGGAGAGCCAAAACAAGCTTTTCCTTGGGCGCAAGCTCTCCTTTGCGGGCGTGGATCGCGCGCTTCTTCGCTCGCTCGTTCATTTTTGCGCGCCGCTGGGGCTGAATGCCGCGGTGTTCTATCTGATGAACAATTTCAACAAGGTGATCATCAACGCCGTGCTGGGGGAGAGCGCCGTGGGCATCTTTTCCGTGGTGGGCAAGTTTATGGCGGTGGCGGCCACGGTGGCGGTGGCGATCGAATACGCGTGGGCGGAGCTGACTTTTTCGCTGGGGGAGCGCGCGGACAGGGTGCGGCTTTACAATGGCGCGATGAAGCTGGTGACCGAGCTTTCACTCTTTCTTGTTCTGGGAATGCTGCCCGCCATTCACCTCGCGTTCCCCTATCTTGTGGGCGAGGCATACGCCGCGTCCTTTTCGCTGATCCCCGTGTATTACTATTCGCTTGGCTTTAGCACGGTGAGCCGCTTTCTCGTGCTTATCCTGCACGCGGAAAACGACACAAAAACGGGGCTTTGGAGCAAGGGGGCGGCGTGTGGACTCAGCATCGGCACGCTGGTCTTACTGCTGCCGCGCATCGGCCTGCAGGCGGCGGGTATTGCCGCGTCGCTTGGCGCGGTGAGCGAATACGTGCTGCTTTGCGCCGCGCTCTGGCGGCGCGGCGTGCGCGCTTACCCCGCGCAGCTCACCTTATTCACCATGTGTTATGCGCTCGCGTCGGCGGTGTTTTACACAGGGCGCGCGTGGGGCTCTCTCGCTGTGCTTGTGGCGGTCGGTGTTGCCTTTTTGCTTGTGAATCGCCGTCTTTTTAGGGGACTTTGGCAAAAGCTTCACGGGCGCGTCTGACGCGGCAACAAAAAACGCGGTGCCGACAAGCGGCACCGCGTTGCGATGGAAATGGGATCAGGTTTCGGGGTGGAAGTAGCCAAGCACGACGGAAATGTCATTGCCCATATAAAGGTTGAGCGTGGCACCCTGTGCGAAGTCTTCGTCCAAATCCATGGATCCGCCGGTAAGGACTGCGTTGTTGAACACTCTGTCAGCAGGTGTTCCGAAGTTGCCCTGCAGATAGGTCGCGGTGGCATCGAGATCCACGGAGGACTGGAACAGGGGCGCACCCGTCTGTGCCAGCGTAATGTTGCCATATTGAGGATGGGCAACGTTCGCCGCATTCTTATAGTTCTGTACGGCAGTGCTCTGGGAGTCCATTACGACCGTGGTGCCCACGGTGTACTTGGCATTGCCGCTCAGCGAAGCGAAGACCATGTTCATGAACTGGGTGGTGCCGTGGCCGTCCTGGGTGGTGGTGATAGAAGCTGCATTGCCGGTTGCTTTCTGGATCATCGGGTTCATCGACTGGATCTGCATTGCATAGTCCTTGGCGAAGGAATATGCCTCGAACCAGGCCTCCTGACCCGTTACGTAGCTGTAAAGAACAGAGTCGGTGTCAACGGTGAGATCCACGCCGGTCTTGGCGTTGTAGGGCACGCCAAGGTGATCAGATTGCTGCAGCACGACGGGGCCGCCGCACTTGGTCAGCTGGGAGTTGATGACGTTGACCTGCATGGGCACAATATTGCTCCAAGGATCCTGCAGCTCGTATTGCTCGCCGTGGAAGGACTGCAGATAGTTGTTCGTCCAGGCAAAGATATGGTTCTGCCAAGCGTTGTGCAGAATGCTATCCTTGATGGTCAGTCTGGTGTTGGTGTCAGACATAACGGTGGAGATGGTGTACGCCTCGATGAACACGTTGTCGTACGTAGCATCTACCATGTTGATGGCCAGCGCGTTTATACCGAACATGTGACGGTGATTATCCGCCGAGTTGTTGCTGTTGGGGTCGTCGTCACGCATACGGAGGTTTTCCACCAGCGCGGTGTAGTCGGTGAAATCAAATGCCTGTGCCTGTGCCACGGACTGCTGACGGCAGTTGGGGTTGTTTTTGAAGCGGAAGAACCAGCTGTTGGAGGCAACCAGCGTGCCGGTGATAGTGGGATCGTCAGACATCATCGGCAGGCCGCTGGTGTTGATGGTGAAGCAGTTGCCGTAAATGCCGAAGGAGTTCGTGCGGCCGGAGGGATCCGTGGCATCGCCCACGTAGCGGTCGTAAACGGCGAACGAGTCGTCAAAGCCCTCGCCGGCAGCACCCTTGTTTGCAATGTATGCCTCGGGAATATCAGCCAGCGTGGGGGTAAGGTCGCAGTGGAGAACAAAGCCCTTGATGGCGCTGCCGCCATAGGTGTTATAGTAGCCGTTGCCGAAGTGCTGATCCACGAAGCGCTGTGCAATGGCGCTCTGCCGGTGCTCGGGTAACTCGCGCTCATCGGCGTTCATGTACTGCTCGTGCATCTTCACGTCGGTGTTGGTCATCAGGTTCAATTCCTTGGCGTTGGTGACGTTATAGCCGGCAACCACCTTGACGTCAAGGGTCGAGGTGCAAGCGGAGATCATGTCGTCCTCGATCTCTGCGGGGCGGGTCTGAATGCGGAAGGTCTTGCCCACGGCCGCGGAGGTGAATTGGAAGGTGTTGTTCGCGTCGTCAGCAGTGACGTAATTGCTACCCGCCAGCGAGAGAGTGGAGCCCTCCACCAGGAAGACCTTGGAAACGCTTTGATAGCGGGTAACGTTGGTGACGGGCTTTGCCTGCGCGTCAAGGATAAGAAGCTTCTGGCGCAGCATAAAGGGGTTGGCGTCGCCCACCGTGTAAGTCACTTCATCGTTTTTGAAGTTGCTCTTATTGGTGTTGAATGCCACAAGGGTATCGGGCAGCGTGGCTGCCATGATGTAATACTCGGGGGTGATGGGGGCACCCTGGTCGTCATCACCGCCACCCTGGTTGCCGCCCTGAAGCACGGCTGCCTTTACGGTGACCTCAACGGTGATCGAGAAGTCGGCGTAGGTGATGGTCAGCTCCTTTTTACCGGCGGTGGCGGTGTCCAGCTTGCTGAAGGTCAGCTCGTCGGCGCCAACGGTGAGGGTCGAACCGTCGTTGTAGGTGACGGTTGCGCTTACCTTAGAAAAATCGGGGGTGGAATTCAGCTCGTACTCGCGGGAAAGGCCCTCGTCAATGACAAGCTTGAGAATGGATCTCTGGCCGCAGGAGGCAAGAGAAAGGGAAATAGAAAGGCAAAGCGAAAGAATGAGAAGTAAAAGTAAAATTGTTTTTTTCATAATGTGATCTCTCCTTTTTGAGGAATATGTTGCTTAGAAGCAATAGATATCAATGGATGTTTTGGCACTACCGTCGTTTGCAATAATTTGTACTGTAACAGCTCCTCTCGTCTGGAAGGTAACGATGCCGTTTTCGTCGATCGTTACGTTTTCGTTTTGTGAATCATACGCAAATGAAACGCTGTCGTCGGTCGCATTGTCTGGGTAGACGCGCCATTTGATCTGATACTGTCTGACACCGTTTTCGGGGTGAACGATGATATAGGGGGTGCCCTCGTCGTTGACAAGTACGTCATCGTTCAAGATCTCGATCTCGCTGACGTAAACAATCTCGTCAAAGGTCTTGAATTTCAGGCCGAAGAAACTGACCGTGACCACAGAGGCGATAAAGATAAGGGCAATGAGAATGATAACTGATTTTTTCATTTACTTCTCCTTGTAGTACAGCTTGATTTTAGAGAAGAACATATGCACGCGGTATACAAGCACCAGCGAGGATACCACAAGCAGCTTGATAAAGGTCGGCAGCATCTGGCGATCTGCGTACATCAACAGGAAAAGCACGCCCGCCACGAGGAAGGAAACAAGGAATGCAATCAGTGTGGCGCGGTTTTCGTTGGGGTTGTTTTCGCTGGCGCCCACCGTGGCGTAAAGCTCGATCTGGGGGTTCATCAGGTCAGACTCTGCACAGTAAAGCAGGTGAGACAGATAGATGCACAGAATCGAGATCGTCAGGATCACGGTAAGACCGGTGCTGATCGCGGTGGTGGAAAGCAGGATAACGAAGGTGGCAAGCAGAGACAGAAGCATAAAGATCGTGTTCGGTACCAGCTTGGCCAGAAGCAAGGGCCAGTAGCGCGCGGGCTGCGTTTTGATCAGGTAAGCGCTGCGCCCGTCACGCGAATAGACGCTGGAGGCGTAGAAATTGGCGTTCAAGGTGATCAACAGGATCATCAGCACGTTGAAGCAGACCACCATATAGTCGCCCATCTCACGCGTGTTCATCGCCAGGAAGATCTTGTTGAGAAGGAAGATCAGCATCGGCAGGGAAATGAGGATCGCCACGTTGGAAAACAGGCGCCCGGTGCCTTTGACCACCATCAGGATCTCGGTCCAGATGGAGGAGATGGCGCGAGGCAGCACGCGGTTTTTCTTGGGGCGCACCTTCTTTTTCTCATACTCGAAGGGCTTACTTGACATCTTGTAAAACAGGGGACGTACGATCAAAAATCCAAAGACGGTTGCCGCGGCGGCGATCACAAGCAGGAAACCCAGGCGGCGCAGAAGCGGCAGCATGGGGAATGTGGGGAACATGTTTTGCGTGTCGCCCAGAATGAGCAGCGTCAGATCGTACAGGAAAGAGAATTTCGTGGTGTATGCCGTGAGGAAATCCTGGATCTTCCAGTACGTGGTGCCCCAGGTCTCCAACAGGTCAATGTTCGCGGGGATCAGTGAGATGGCGAAGAACAGGGCGGACGTGGCGCTGATCACCAACAGGGCAAGGCAGCCGATCTGCAGCGTCTTGCGCGTGCGGAACAGATTGCACAGCCACATGCCGGGGATCGAAAGCACCGAGCCGATCGCCACCGTAATGGCGGAAACAAGCAGAATGCAGACAAGCAGCCAGACATAGCTTCCCATAGGATAGCCGTGGGTGTAGAAGTAAGCCAGGAACAGCGGAACGATAAAGGAAAGGTTGCGCTTGAGCTCGAATACGAAGAAGATGACCAGCTTGGAGAAATAGACCTGCAAGGGCTTGCAGGGGAGCGTGAGCAAAATGGCATTGTCACGCGAGTAATACAGTGACTTGGTCAGACCCACGGTGCAGGTAAACACCGAGGTGGCCAGCATCACAACAAAAAGCAGCGAGATCACCGAGGTGGGAATGTACTTGGTGAGCGAAAAGACGCTCAGCTCCTTGAGCAAGCCAAGAGCAAACACGCAAAGCACCACCACGAAGGCAAACTTCAAAATTGCTGCGAGCGTGGAGACCAGCACGTGAAAGAAACTGATGTGCTTGAGGTCAAGGCGTTGAAAATTCAGACGCTCCTTGAGCTGCATGCGCACAAGAATGAAAAGATTTCTCATACGGTGGCTTCCTCGGGTTGATTTTCTTCAAGCACGGGCTGGTGCTCGTGCTCGGCACCCTTTTCGTAGGGGATATGCTCGTCGTTTGCAGCGGCGGTCGAGCTGAGGTAGAACTGCTCCAGCTCAACGCCGGCCTCGTCCAGGTCGCTAACGCGCGTGCAGGCGCAAAGCTGACCCTTGGCGATGATGGCGATGCGGTCACAGATCTTTTCCACCACGTCAATGATGTGAGAGCTGAAGAACACGATGTTGCCTGCGGCAGCGTGCTCCTTCATACACTCCTTGACCTCGTGGATACTGGTGGGGTCAAGACCGGTCAGCGGTTCGTCCAGGATCCAGACCTTGGGATTGTGCACGAGTGCTGCCATGATGGTGATTTTTTGCTTCATACCGTGCGAGTAGGTCTTCATCTGGTTGTCAAAGGACTCCACCAGCTCGAAGCGCTCGACGTATTTTTGGATTCTGGCATCGCGTGCCTTTTTGTCTACGCGGAACAGGTCTGCGATGTAGTTGATGTACTCACGTCCCGTGAGGTTCTCGTAAAGGGCGTAATGGTCGGGCACGTAGCCGATCTGCAACTTGGCCTGAACGGCCTGCTTTTCCGAGTCGTAGCCACAAATCTCAATGGCACCTTCGCTCAGGGGCTGGATACCCACGATGCTTTTGATGATCGTGGATTTGCCCGCACCGTTCGGACCAAGAAAGCCGAAGATCTCGCCGCCCTTGACCTCAAAGGAAACGTCGTGCACCGAGTAATAATTGCTGTTGCCATAGCGCTTGCAGAAATTTTTCAGTACAAGGCGGGGGGAGGCGTCACCCGAGAGGGGTTCTTGCATGTTATGACCGTTCAAAAATTCTTTCATACTCTTTTTCATCATCTGGTAGGCCCTTTCTCTTTCTCTTCTGTCCTGTGCTGCGTCCCACGTCGAGAACAGCAGCGCGTAAAGGAACCAAACGCCAACGGTCAGCGCAAGGTAGACCGCAAAGAACAGCGCTTGATACAGGGGCATAAAGGTAAAGGTCAAATCTTTATATTGGAAGGAAAAAACGATCTTCTGTGTGTCCTCTGCCCATTTGCCGAGGTTGGAGGCCACGAAGTCGCTGTTCAGATAGAAGAAGTCGCAGCTACCGTAGTTGGAAAGCCACGCGTTCACGAACAGGATCGCGAAGAAATAGATGCAGAATTCGCCGACGGCGAAGGCCCACTCCTTGAACTTGGGGCGCTTGAAAAGCTTTAGCGCAACCAGCAGGATCGGCATAAAGAAGGCCGCCCAGTGGTTGATCCAGAAGGAAACGCGCTCGGTGCCCAGAGCGTTCAGGCCGTCAAGCTCGCCGGGAATGGTCATGGCAAGCACGGCGCCGATCACGTTGATAAACAGACAGAAATTGAAAAGACGCTGCAAACGGAAGATCAGGCAAAGCGGGATTAGCAGCATTGCGGTGTGGCACAGGTGCAAGGGCCAGCTGAGCGGATTCGACCAATCGGCGAGCTCCCAGCGGCCAAGGAAGGTGAACAGCATCGCAATAGAGAGATAGATCATCACAAAGCGCTTGACGTCCTCGCTCTTGTTTTTGATGCCGTGGAAGATCAGCACGGGAATGATCACCGCCAGATAAAGCATAAAGCGGTGCTCCTCGGTGAAATCATAAAGCACGATGGTGGGGCTCAAGAATCCGATCAGTGCCTGCGGTACAAAGGCGGGCATGATCGCGATCAGCGCAAAGGGGAGCGCGATGAGTGCCGAGAGCGACTCTCGTGCGGTGGGCATCTTGTAATAACGTGCCCACGCTGTGGCTGTGAGCGCGAAGGTCAGAGCCAGCTCGGCGATGATCAGGAAGTAAAGGCGATCGGGGGATTGTGCATACTCCGTGCCCAAGCGTGCAGTGAAATAGGTAGGAAGCAGGATCACGTCCAGCAAGAGGACCACGGGCGCAAAGAAGCGCAGAATGTCCTGCAACGCGCGGTAGGGGAAGAACGCGCCCATCACCGCGCACAACGTGACGGCGTAGGTGAACCATAAAAGCAGAATGGCAGCTGCTGTTTGCAACATGTTATCTCCAAAAGGAGAATACATGTCTAACGCACGAACCGAGTATACGGCTGCCTCGCGGAGAAGGTGCGTGTAGAAAAAGAGAAATCCAAGCAGAACTGCCAACAGTTTATTAAGTTTTGAGTAAAAACCACGTCTTTGCGCTATGAAAAGGGCGAACAGAACACCCGCGCTGCAAAGCAGCGTAGCGACAGTGGGAATCAGTCGTATCATAAAACACCTCGCGGGTTTAATTTCGACACAATTATACACCTTTTCGGCGCTAAGGTCAATACAAAGCCCATCTTTTTGCGCGTTATGCACAAAAATCAAGGGGATGTGTCACGGAAAATGCGATTGATTTTTGTTGCATATAAACAAAACTAGACATATAGGCAAAACAGATAAAGTGCCCAAAAAAAGCAAAAAAAGGTGTTTTTTCCTCTCGTTTTCTTGTCGTCGACGCACCGATTTGACAACACGGCAAGATTGGCATAAAATGTTGCTTTCTGCGATAAAAATTGCCAAACATAAGTGATGTGCACCGGCGCACAATATATCTCGGAGCGCAAGTGCTGACGCGACGGCGTGGGCAGGAGTGCTCTTGAAAATAGATAAAGCCCACGCAC
>JAZRFG010000076.1:0-3112 GCA_045661265.1 Eubacteriales bacterium | reverse complement strand
CGGATCAAAAGAAGAAAGCCGAGCTGATAGGCGACCATCCAAAGCGCGGTGTTGCCGTACATATAAAGAACGATCGAGGGCAAGACGCTAAGGTAATAATAGACGTAAAGAAAAACGGCGGGAATGCTGTCACAGGGAGTGTAGACACCCACGAAGCCCGCCAGCGCGATCGCCGTGCCCACCGCGATCTCAAACCAATCGTAATGAAGTTCATAGCCCACGTAGGAAAAAAGCGGGCACTCCACCCACACGTAAAGGATCTGTAGTGTGACAAACAGCACAAAAAAGAAGAACAGCTCAAACAAAAAATCCTCACGCGCGGCATCCGCCGCGTGCAGATGCAATTCCCTTTTTGATGCATTTGTACGAGGCATAAAAAGATCTTCCCTTTCTGTATTCCTTGTGCTTCCAGCACAGCAAAAGCGCCATCGCCCCCGCAAGGCGCGGGTGCGCTATGCCAAGAAAAACGCCCTTGTCAAACAAATACCTGTCGGTATAGCCGCGAAACCAGGTGGACTCGCGCGCATCGGTGAGCGCGGCAAGCGCCTCGGGCACCGCCACGACATGCAGTCCCGCCCGCAGGCACGCGCGCAAAAACAGCGAATCCTCGCCGCACTGGTGGCACGCACCCCCGCCGAACATCGTGCTGAAAAGGATCCCGCGATAGGCAAGCGCGCGGCGGCGAAAGGCAAAGCGCGCCGCGCCGTAATTCATATAATTATGAAGCCCCACGCGCGTACTTTTTCGCACCGTACGGCGCCCCTCGCTTTTTTCAAGAAAGTTGAAGATCACCACGTCGGCATTCGGATTTTCCAAAAAGACCCGCGCCACGGTCTGCTCGTACCCTGTGCAAAAGCGCATATCGTCGTCCGCCAGCACACAGATGTCCGCCACCGCACGCGAGAGAATGGCGTTGCGATTCTGCCCCACGCCGCGCAGGTCGTGGCACACGATCAGCGCCTCGCCCTCGCGGTAGACGCGGTTCTCGCCGCACAGGTTGCCGATGATCACGGGGTGCCCTTGCAGATTCATCGCGTCAAGCAGCTCCCCCGCGTCCCGCAGCTCCACCGTGGTGACCAGTGTTTGAATGCTTATCTGTCTTGCCCCGTCCATCACAATCTCCAA
Organism: Eubacteriales bacterium; assembly: GCA_045661265.1. Taxonomy (GTDB): domain Bacteria; phylum Bacillota; class Clostridia; order Oscillospirales; family CAG-272; genus Firm-07. The sequence continues at coordinate 1,987 of JAZRFG010000076.1, read as the reverse complement.
TAGCTAAGCCCCGATGCCTCCAGCGCGGCGATCGAATAGATCCCCTTGACATCAAGCAGCACCCCGGACCTCCCATCGCCGCGGAAAAGTGACTTGAGATCTTGAACGGAAAGCGCCTTGAACGCGTCGTGCGCAACGGCGACGATGATGCAATCCGCCTCCCGCACGTCTGCAAAATCGGTCAGGGTCACGCCGTAATCCCGCAGCGCGTCACGCGCGCTTGCCAAGGGGTCCACCACCACGGGCGAGATCCCATATTCACCAAGACGGCGAATGACGTCCCCCACCTTGGAGTTTCTTGCATCAGGGCAGTTTTCCTTAAAGGTGAGCCCGAGGATCACCACCCTGGCCTGCCTTGGCGCAAGCCCCGCCGCGACCATCTTTTTGACGGCAACGTCCGCAACGAAGCGCCCCATCGCGTCGTTGACGATGCGCCCGCCCAGAACGATCTGAGAGTGGTGCCCCAGCCGCTGTGCCTGATAGGTGAAATAGTAGGGGTCCACGCCGATGCAATGTCCCCCCACCAGCCCCGGGCGAAAGCCGAGTGCGTTCCATTTGGTGTTCATACCGTCCACCACCTCGTTGGTGTCGATATGCATCTTGTCAAACACCATCGCAAGCTCGTTCATAAAGGCGATATTGATGTCGCGCTGGCTGTTTTCCGCAACCTTGATCGCCTCCGCCGTGCGCAGATTGCTGACGGGATAGGTGCCCACCTCCACCACAATGTCGTACACCGACTTGACTGTGTGCAAGGCCTCGTCATCACACCCCGAAACGATCTTGACGATGTTTTCAAGGCGATGCACCGGGTCCCCCGGGTTGATGCGCTCGGGTGAGTAGCCCACCTTGAAATCTCTGCCGCACACAAGCCCCGACTCCCGCTCCAGGATCGGCACGCACACGTCCTCGGTACAACCGGGATACACCGTGGACTCAAACACCACGTACGCCCCCCTTGCAAGGTTTCTGCCCACAGTCTGCGAGGCGCGGATCACCGGCACAAGATCCGGTGTGTGGTCGGCATTCACGGGAGTGGGCACGGCAACGATGTGAAAGCTTGCCCCTCGCAGCTCTCGCTCGTCCGTGGTGAATTGCACCGTCGTTTCTCTGATCGCCTCGTCCCCCACCTCGCGCGTGGGATCCACGCCGCGGCGATACAGAGCGATCTTCTCCTCGTCAAGGTCAAAGCCGATCACACCCACGCCTTTTTTGGCAAACGCCACAGCAATCGGTAACCCTACGTAGCCAAGTCCCACCAGCGAAATTTTTTCCTCGCCCCTTTTTATCCTTTCAAAAAGCGACATATTTCCTCCTTGCTTTGATCCTCTAAATTTTCGGTGGACGGTACGCGCTCTTGCGATATTTTTTCGAGCAAAGCCGAAAAAGCCCCCTCACCGACCCCCAACCGTACGACAGGTGGAAGATCGGAAACAGCACAACAAGCAGCCAAAGCTCCCGCGCACTCTCCGCAAGCTTTAAGGAAAAGTAAAGATCCGCCAGCGCGTATACCAAAAGCTCTGCCGCAAGCGGCGCAAAAAGCAGCGCCGAACGATAGGCAAGCACCCCCGCGACACCAAACAAGAAAAGCGCCGCGAGCGAGAGCAAAAACAAAAGCGGAACAAAGTGGCGCAGCCCCATTGCACCGGGGCAAAGCTTGCCCGTGATCACGTTCCACGTGCCGTTGTCGCGCGCCATACGCGCAATCCCCCCGACACTGTCACGGCAGTAGTAGGAAAAACGAATGTCCGTGGAAAGATAGACCCCGCCCCCATTGCGACGGATGCGAAAATTCAGCTCGTTATCTTGATTGCGCCGAAGGCGCTCGTCATACCCGCCGTAGCGGGAAAAGACCTCGCGGCGAAACGCACCGAACGGCACGGTATCCACAAAGCCGCTCTCCCCGCCTGTGCGAAAGGCGGAATTGCCCACGCCAAAGCGTGAGGAAAGCATCTTCGCAATGGCGCCGCCCACCACGCCCCTTGCC
>JAZRFG010000075.1:0-7094 GCA_045661265.1 Eubacteriales bacterium | reverse complement strand
AGAATGGTGACAAGCAGCTTGTCCTCCGAAATGGCCTGTACGGTGCCCGTAAAGCCCTCGAAAAGGCCTGCGGTAACCTTGACCTCGTCGCCTTCGCAGAAGGTAAGCGAGATCTTCTTTTCCGTCTGTACCTCGTCGGCGGTCTTTTCAAGTCCTAAGACCTGAACCTCCTTCTCGGAAAGCGGCGTGGGGCGGGATCCGGGGCCCACGAAGCCGGTAACGCCCTGGATGTTGCGAACCGCGTGCCAGGTAGCGTCGTTCATCACCATCTTGATGTAGACGTAGCAGGGGAAGAGCTTGTGCTCGACCTCTTTTTCCACCTCGCCCTTTTTCTCAATGACGATCTCAACCGGGATCTGAATGTCGAAGAACTGGTCGCCAAGACCCTTGTTCTCGATCACCTTTTCCAGGCTGGTTTTGATTTTGTTTTCGTAACCCGAGTAGGTGTGCGCCACATACCATCTCGCGCCAACGTTCATTTCGTTCAGGTTGCTCATTTCTTACTTCGTTTCCGCAAGAAGCGTCTGCAGTTCAAAGAATACGAAGTCCAAAAGACCTACCACAACGGCGATCACCAGCACGCATACCAATACGAATACCGTGCCACGGACAACGTTCTTCCAGGAATACCAGGTGATCTTCTTCATCTCACTTCTGTAAGCACGCAGCGCCTCGACCAGCTTCTTGCGCTTGACAATGCAAAGCACAATCACGATCACCAGCACAACGCCGGCGATGCAAAGCGAAACGAAATCGCCCACGGACATGTTCGAACCGAACACACCGGTGCTCTCTTCAGCGGCGGCAACACCGATGCTAAAGAGCGAGAAAAGAAGGGAAAGGGTAAGAAGCAGGAGCACGCATTTTTTCATAGACATCGTAGCTCTCCTTTTCCCCAATTACTTGGATTCTCTGTGAAGAGTATGCTTTTTGCAGAAGCGGCAGAACTTGTTCATTTCGATTCTGTCCGGATCGTTCTTCTTGTTTTTCTTCGTGTCGTAGTTTCTCTGCTTGCACTCGGTGCAGACAAGAGTTACCTTGACTCGTGCGTCGTTAGCCATATTTTTCGGCACCTCCCATTTTTAGTATTTGGTTGCAAAGCAACCTTTGTGTACCTCCCTCCCCGGCAGCGACATGTCCTTTCCTTTCGGAATTGGCGCAGGGCATAACAAAAAAACCTGCCACAGAGGTAATTAGCATTATACCACAATCGCGCCCCCATGTCAACACCTTTTTTGAAAAAATTTCGCGCTTTGCCTACATATATTATAGGAAAAAGCAGGCGCGCCGACGTTCGTTCGTCGCGGACGCCCCGTGAGGCACAACACCCTTTTCGCCAACACCGCGGCTACTCTCGATACCACAGGGGCGCGCACTGTGCGCCCGCGGGCGACCAATGGTCGCCCCTACAGGTTTGCGGGAGCTCGTTTAACACCGCGGCTACTCTCGATACCACAGGGGCGTCCCGCGCGAAAAGAAAAAGGGATGCCTTGGGGAAGGCATCCCTTCGTATTGTCTTTGCTTTATTTCACCAGATGTCTTTTGATCTTCTTCGAGGTGGTCTTTTCAAACTCCTCGTCGCGCAATTCCAACGCCATGATCTTCTTAAAGGAAGCCACGCGCTTGTTCTGCTCCATAATCTTGTCATAGATGACCTTGTACATCGTGTCCTTGTCGGTGTCTGCGGGGAAGGCGTCCTTGTTCGGGAACACCACAGCGGTGAGCAGCACGGCGTCGCTGTCTGCGGCTTTGCGACCTACAACAACGCTTTCCGCGATCTCCTCAATGCCCTCCAGATATTCCTCGATCTCCTCGGGGAATACGTTCTTGCCGCTTTCCAGCACGATCACGGATTTCAAACGGCCCGTGATGTGGATATAGCCGTCCTTGTCCATATAGCCCATATCGCCGGTGCGGTACCAGCCGTCCTCGGTGAAGGCGGCGGCGTTGGCCTCGTCGTTGCGGTAGTAGCCGATCATCACGTTGTCGCCCTTGGCCTGGATCTCGCCTTCGTCAAAGCCGAGATCGTTCTTCCCTGTTACGGCGATGCGCGCGGTGCAGGAGGGGACGGCGGGGCCAACAGAGCCGGGCTTGTTGGCATAATAGGGGTTCACGGCAATGAGGGGGGAGCACTCGGTGATGCCGTAGCCCTCACAGATCTGAATGCCGAACGCGTCAAAGGTGCGCACCAGCTCGGGATTGAGCGCGGCGCCGCCGCAGATGATCTTCTCAAGGCGCCCGCCGAAGGTCTCGTGAATGGCGCCGAACAGCTTGCGGCGCAGCTTGCGAGGCAGATGAGAGGCGATGGGGATCATCTTCTTGATCAGACCGTCCTTGCCCTGCTTCTTGGCCTTGTCCATGATCTTTTTGTAGATCGTGCTGACAAACAGCGGCACGAGGATAAGGCCGGTGGGCCGAATGGCGGCCACGTTGCGCATCAGGTGGCGGAGCGAGTCGTTGATGCCGACCGTGAGGCCGATATTGATGGCCGCCAGCATGATCGCCAGCTCATAGGTGTGGTGAATGGGCAGGACCGAAAGGATCACGTCGTCGGTCGAGAAGTTCACCGACTCGCACGCGGCGTTCACACACGCGCAGGTGTTCTTTTCGGCCAGCACGACACACTTGCTCGTGCCCGTTGTGCCCGAGGTAAAGAGCATGGTGGCGGGCGCCTCGTGGTCGCGCGCGGGAAGCTCGTAGCCCGCCGCCAGTGCCTCATCGCCCTTTTCCAGCAGCGCGGCAAAGGGCAGGATCTTCTCGCCCTCCTGCTCGCCCGTGAACGGAATGAATGCCTTGAGCGAGGGGTGGGTGGCTCTCGCGTTCTCAAACTTTTCGTGGAACGTGGCGGAATACAGGATCGCCTCGGCATCTACGCCCGCAAGGAAGCCCTCGATCTCAGAGATCGCCAGCTCCTTGTCCATCGGAATGGCAATGCCGCCCCCCGCCACGATAGCGAGGTAGGACGCGACCCACTCGGGCGCGGTCTCGCCGATCAGCGCCACGCGCTTGCCGGCAAGCCCCACGGCGGAAAGTCCCGCCGCCACGCGACGCACCATACGGGCAAAGTCGGCGTTGGAAACGGAAACGAAATCCTTGCCCGCGGGGTACAGGAACAGCGTCCGGTCGCCGCGTGCCTCCAGCGCGGGGAGCAGGTCGGCGAAGCCCTCGAGCTTGGTGTAGATGCGGGGTGTTTTCTTTACGGAATATTTCATAAACGTACCTCACTTTTGTGCAGCAGTCTTTTGTCAGTATACATCTTTTTTATTATACCCCCATTTTGCACGGCTTGTCAAGAGAGGTGTGACGGAAGAAAAACTTTTGTTACACTTGTAACGTTCTTGACCGCCACCCACGCCTTGACAACAAAAGAAGCGCGGGACGCTTCCGGGAAGCGCCCCGCGGGCTCTTATTCGTTTACATCATGCCGTCCACGATCGCCAGCACGGCGGGAATGAGCTTGATCAGCAGCACGCCCAGCGCGATGGCACAGGCGCAGGTCAGCACCAGTGCCACGGCGCCGTTGCCCTTTTTTTCAAAGCGGATCTCAGCGCGGTACTTGCGCGCTTCGGGAATATAGAAGCGCGTTTGCGCGTCATACTCCGGATTCGCGGCGTACTTTTTCTTTTTCGCAGTAGCGCTTTGCACCTCTTGGGGCTCCTCGCCCTCGGCGGGTGCCTGCTCGCTTTCCTCGGGGGCTGTCACGGCGCACACGATGTGGCGCAGGGACACGCCGCGCAAAAGCTCCCACAGGGCAAAGGGCTTTTCCAAAAGCCCCAGCTCCTCGGCGTTGAGGGCCGTATCGGGCGAGAGCGCTCCGCGCGAGAGCAAAAGGCGCGCCACGCCGCCCGGCACCTGTCGCACGTAGTAGTTATACAGTGCGGCAAGGATCACACCAAGGCACACGGCAACCACCACGGTGGTGATCGTTTTGGCGGTGGTGTAGGTCAGCGTGAAATGCTCGTATTCCCTTGTGGGGACCGAGAAAAAGGAGGCAAGGGAGAGTACGGCGGTGCTCATTTTACTGCGGGGATCACGTCGCAGCCCATGTAGGGGCGAAGTGCCTCGGGCACGGTGATGGAGCCGTCCTCGTTCTGATAGTTCTCCAGAATGGCGGCAACGGTGCGGCCGACGGCAACGCCGGAGCCGTTCAGCGTATGCACCAGACGGGGCTTGGCACCGGGTGCCTCGCGGAAGCGGATGCTGGCGCGGCGTGCCTGATAATCCTCGAAGTCAGAGCAGGAGGAGATCTCTACGTAGCGGTTGTAGGAGGGCATCCAGACCTCGATGTCATAGGTCATCGCGCTGGAGAAGCCAAGGTCGCCGGTGGAAAGACGAACCACGCGGTAAGGAAGACCCAGACCCTGCAGCACACGCTCGGCGTCGTTGGTCAGCTTTTCCAGCTCCTCGTAAGAGGTTTCGGGGCTGGTAAATTTTACCAACTCCACCTTGTTGAACTGGTGCTGACGGATCAGACCTCTGGTGTCGCGGCCGGCGGAGCCCGCCTCGGCGCGGAAGCAAGCGGAGTATGCGCAGTAGCTGATCGGCAGCTCGGCGCCGTCCAGGATCTCGTCGCGGTGCATGTTGGTCACGGGCACCTCGGCGGTGGGGATCAGGAAGCAATCGTTGTTCGCCACGCGGAAGGCGTCCTCCTCAAACTTGGGGAGCTGGCCGGTGCCGCGCATCGAGTCGCGGTTGACCATGAAGGGCGGGAAGATCTCGGTGTAGCCGTGGGCGGTGTGCGTGTCCAGGTAGTAGCTGATGACAGCGCGCTCCAGGCGTGCGCCAAGTCCGCGATAGAAGTGGAAGCGGGTGCCGGTGACCTTGGCGGCGGTGTCGGGGTCAAGAATGCCCAGATCCTTGCCCAGGTCCCAGTGGGGCTTGGGCTCAAATCCGAAGTCGCGGGGCTCGCTCCAGCGGCGCATTTCGGCGTTCTCCTTGTCGTCCTTGCCGATCGGTACCTTTGCGTTGGGCACGTTGGGGATCGAAAGCAGGATGTTCTCCATCTCGGCGTCGATGGCGGCGATTTTCTCGGTCTCTGCCTTGACGGTGTCGGACAGGGTCTTCATCTCGGCGAAGATGGGCGCCACGTCCTTTCCCTCTTTTTTCAAAAGAGGGATGCTCTTGGAGATCTTGTTCTGCTCGGCCTTTTTTGCCTCGGTGTCCGCGATCAGCGTGCGGCGCTCTACGTCAAGCGCAAGGAGCTTGTCGATCTCGGCGCTGAAGTCCTTTTGGCGGGTGGCAAGGCGCTCCTTGGCGTATTCTGCATTTTCTTTGATCCATTTGATGTCTAACATTTCACTATCCTCCGTGTTACTTACAGTTCTTCGTTGAAAAAGTCGGGGCCGCACAGTGCAAGCAGCAACGCTTCCATATCGGCGTCGTCATCATAGTAAAGCTCGATCGACTTTTTCTTGTCGTTTTGCGTGATCTTGACCTTGCGGCCGAGTGCCTCGCGCGTGCGGCGCTCCAGGTCCATCATATAGGCGCGGTTCTGCGGCTTGCCCGTGATGTCGGGGAGCTGTGCGGTGGGCGCGAGATTTTCGCGCTTGACCAGCGCCTCGGTCTCGCGTACGGACAGATTTTTGCCGATGACACGGTTGGCAAGGGGCACGATCGCCTCGGGATCGTGCAGCGCGAGCAGGGCTCTCGCGTGTCCTGCGGTGAGATCTCCCGCCTTGAGCTGCTCCAGCACCTCCTCGGGCAGATCGAGCAGGCGCAAAAGGTTCGCAACGGCGGGGCGGGACTTGCCCACCTGCTTGGCAACCTCGTCCTGCGTGAGGTCAAATTGATCGATCAGGGACTTGTAGGCAAAGGCCTCCTCAACTACGTTGAGGTCCTCGCGCTGCACGTTCTCGATGACCGCGATCTGCGCGGTCTTGAGGTCGTCGCCGTCCAGCACGATGGCGGGAATTTCAGTAAGCCCCGCCATTTTGGCGGCGCGCCAGCGGCGCTCGCCCGCGATGATCTCAAAATATCCCTCAAAGTTGGCGTTCTGGCGCACCAAAATGGGTTGCAGCACGCCATAGGTGGCGATCGAGTCGGCCAGCGCCTCCAGCGCCTCCTTGTCGAACTGCTTTCTGGGCTGGTCGCTGCGCGGCTCTACCTCCGCGATGCGGAGCGTGGTGGCAGCACCCTCCTTCATATCCATGATATTGTCGTCCAAAATGGCGTAAAAATCTCTGCCAAGACCGCCGGGCTTTTTGGCCATGGTTGTTTTCCTCCGTTTATTTTAATGCGCGCGGGCGCGTGAGTGTCGAAATCCGTCAGGTTCGCGCGATCAGCTCGCGTGCCACCTGCAAATATTCCTTCGCGCCCTTGGCGCTTCTGTCGTGATAATAGGCGGGAACGCCGAAGCCGGGCGCCTCGGTGAGCTTGACGTTACGCGAGATCGTGGTATCAAAGACTTGATCGCCGTAATGATGCCTCAGCTCTGCCATCACCTGCGTGGAAAGCGTCAGGCGCGGGTTGTGCATCGTCACCAGAATGCCCGTGACCGAAAGCGTGGGTCGATAGCGCTTTTTCATGCGCTGAATGGTGAGCATCAGCTGGGAAAGCCCCTCCAGAGCGAAAAACTCGCATTGCATCGGAATGATGACGCCGTCCGCGGCCACCATCGCGTTGACGGTGAGCATGCCGAGCGAGGGCGGGCAATCCAAAATGATGTAATCGTAATCAAATTTGAGGGGCAAAAGCGCCTCTCGCAAATGATTTTCTGCGCCCTCGCCCTCCAGCAGGTCGTATTCCGTGGCTGCCAGGTGGATATTGGAGGGCAAAAGGTCAAGATTTTCGAATTCCGTGTGCAGGATCGCGTCATGCGCGTTGCAGCCGCCGATCAAAAGGTCGGCCGCGCTGAAGCGCAGCGATTTTTTGGATACGCCCAAGCTGCTGGTGGCGCTTCCTTGCGGGTCAAGGTCCGCAAGCAGGACCTTTCGGCCTAGAATACCCAAGCTTGCGGCAATATTTACGGCCGAGGTGGTTTTTCCTACGCCGCCTTTTTGGTTCGCCAAGGCGATGATCCTACCCATGGCCGTGCTCCTTTCGCGCTTACTGTTTTTTATTATAGCATCTCAAAGAGTGTTTTGCAATATCTTTTG
>JAZRFG010000074.1:0-2333 GCA_045661265.1 Eubacteriales bacterium | reverse complement strand
CGGCGCGCTGAACTGGGGCTCGGTGGGGCTTTTCCGTTTTGACGCGGTTTCTTGGATCTGCGGTGGGGCGGAAACGCTGCTTGCCCGCATCATCTTCACCGTGGTGGGCTTGGCCGGTATCTGGTGCATCTCGCTGATCTTTCGCTCCGAGGACGAGAGGATCGAGGAGCACACCCACTAAACGTGGGAAAGGGGGAACGCGTTGCGTTCCCCCTTTTTATGTACTTTCGTTTGCAAAAAAATCTGTCTGCAAGTCAAAACGCGAGAGCTGCTCCAAAACATACCGAAGCGTATATCGAAGTAACCTGTTTTGCGAAAATGCCGCTTTGGGGCAAACAGATTTGAATACAAAAAGCACGCTCTTTCACAAAGGCATACAAAAGTACGTCGAGTGGGAAGAACATGCTTTTTGCGCCAAAGATGGCAGTCAAAATCAAATTCTAAACATCATATCGCCATAATTCGGCATCGGCCAGAACTCGGACGAGGTCATCGTTTCCATCTCGTCTACTTGCTTACGCAGCGTTGCCATCAGGGGCAGCACCTTGCGTGCAAACGCAGTGGCCATACGCTCGCCCTTGGGGAGCTTCAGCGCGGCGGCGTCAGCGGCCTTGAGCTCCTTGACGGTTACGTAGGCCTTGCCGACCAGTGCGGAAAGCGTCTCCACAAGCTCGGTTTCCATGCTGATGTCAGCGGTAGGTACCACCGCGGTCTTGGCGGCAGCACCCGCGGCCACCTCGGCGGTGTAGGCATTCACAGCGGGCAGAATGTCGCGCGCCGCCATCTCCACCATGGCCTGTGCCTCGATGTTGATCAGCTTGGCATAGTTTTCGTACAGGATCTCCACGCGGGAATGGACCTCGGTCTCACTCATCACGCCGTGCCGGGAGAACAGCGCGATATTCTTCTCATCGGCAAAGGTCTTGAACGCGTCCACCGAGGTCTTGAGGTTGAGTAGCCCCCGGCGTGCGGCCTCCTTTTTCCACTCGGCGGAATAGCCGTTGCCGTTGAAGATGATGCGATAGTGCTTGGTGAGGGTATCCTTGATCAGCTCCTCGACGGCGGCGTTGAAATCGGTCGCCTTTTCCAGCTCGTCACAGAACTGGCGGAAGGACTCTGCCACGATGGTGTTGAGAATGATGTTCGGCATCGCCATATTCTGCGAGGAGCCGGGCATACGGAACTCAAACTTGTTGCCGGTGAAGGCAAAGGGAGAGGTACGATTGCGGTCGGTGGTGTCCTTGGTGAAAGTGGGCACCGAGGGGATACCCAGATTCATCTTGGTGCGGCCGCGATCCTGATAAGCGGCGCCGCTGACGATCGCGTCCACGATGGCCTGCAGATCGTCGCCGATGAACATCGAAATGACGGCGGGAGGTGCCTCATTACCCCCCAGACGGTGGTCGTTTCCGGGGTGTGCCACGGAAAGGCGGAGCAGATCCTGATACTCGTCCACGGCCTTGGCAACGGCGGCAAGGATCAGGAGGAACTGCTTGTTTTCCATCGGGGTCTTGCCGGGCTTGAGAAGATTCTTGCCCGTGTCGGTATCGATCGACCAGTTGTTGTGCTTACCCGAGCCCGCAACACCCGCGTAGGGCTTTTCGTGCAACAGGCACACAAGTCCGTGCTGCTCGGCGATCTTTTTCATGTACGCCATGATCAAAAGATTCTGGTCAATGGCCATATTCGTGGTGGAATAGACGGGGGCGAGCTCGTGCTGAGCAGGAGCGCCCTCGTTGTGCTTGGTCTTGGCGGGCACGCCCATACGCCAGAGTGCCTCGTCCAGATCCGCCATGTACTCCTGAATACGTGTTTTCAGCTCGCCGTAGTAGTGATCCTCCATCTCCTGACCCTTGGGGGCGGGAGCGCCAAAGAGGGTGCGGCCGGCGTAGATCAGGTCCTTGCGCTGCGTGTACATCTCCTTGTCGATGATGAAGTATTCCTGCTCGATGCCCACGGTGGTGTTGATGCGCTTGGTTTCGGTGTCGCCAAACAATCTCATCAAGCGCACGCCCTCGTGAGAAAGCGCGTCCATCGAGCGAAGCAGCGGGGTCTTGGTGTCCAGCGAGTCGCCCGTGTAGGAGCAGAACGCGGTCGGAATAAAGAGCGTGCCGTCCTTCACGAAAGCATAGGACGCGGGGTCCCAGGCGGTGTAGCCACGCGCCTCGAAGGTGTTTCGAAGGCCGCCGGAGGGGAAGGAGGAGGCGTCGGCCTCGCCCTTGATGAGCGCCTTGCCCGAGAATTTCATAATGACCTTGCCGCCGCCGACGGGCGTCAGGAACGCCTCGTGCTTTTCGGCGGTGACGCCGGTGAGGGGCTGGAACCAGTGGGTA
>JAZRFG010000073.1:0-2776 GCA_045661265.1 Eubacteriales bacterium | reverse complement strand
CAGATGCGGCGCTTTCCTGCGACCATGTGGAAACCGAGAAAAACGGCTTTTGCTCCGTAGAGAACTGTGGTGGCTGCGAGCCCCCCGTGCTGAACAGCGACGGTGTGTATGAGATCGCCAACGCGGGACAGCTTTATTACTTCAAGAACGTGATCCTGCAGCAAAAGGCGCAAGGCGACGTGGTGCGTGCCAAGCTGACGGCGCATATCGTGATGATCGAGGGCCTGCTTGTCGAAACGGGGGACGTGAACCCCGAGCACCTGCAAAATGGTGCTCTTAGGGCGGGGCTGCCCACGTGGCTGTTCGGCGACCCCGTCTCGGGCGTGGAGCTTGACGGCGACGGCTATACCATCAGCGGTCTTTACGGTGTGAGCACGCAGGGCTCTTACGTGGGCCTTTTCGGCAGAGCCGAGAACGTAACGGTCAAAAATCTGGGTATTCTGGATAGCTTCTTTTCCTCTGATAACTACGCCGGCGCACTGATCGGCAAGGTGGCAAGCGGTTGTGTTGTGGAAAACTGCTTCGTGCTGGAAAGCAAGGTCACAGGCCCCTTGAGTGCGGGTCTTGTGGGCTCGATCGGCGAGGACGGCGCACAAAGCGTGCTGAAAAACTGCTACACCGACGCCGATGTGGCGGTACTGTCGTGCGGCGATTTTGCCACGATCACGGGCTGCTTCTATCCGGGTGAGGGCGACGAAATCGCCGGCACGACCCATATCACCGCCGCGCAGATGACGGACGGCACGCTGCGAAGCGCGCTGTGCAATACCGGCGTGCAGTGGGTCGATAGCTGTGCGCGCGTGCTGCCGATGCTGCGCGAGGAGCACGCTTATGAATATCCCTGCTCCGCCGTGTGCCTGGTATGCGGCGACGAGCGCACGGACAGCGCGCACGTGTACACCAATAAATGTGATGAAAGGTGCGATTACTGTATGGCACAGCGCGTGCTGGAGAACCCCGATCACTACTACCGCGGCGCGTGCGACCCCGTGTGTGACGAGTGCGGCAATACGCGCGTGGCAACAGGCGCGCATCAATACAGCAACAAGTGCGACGAATATTGCGATAATTGTCTGTTCCGACGCGACACCGCCGAGGATCACGTATATAGCGGCGCGTGCGACAAATTCTGTGACCAGTGCAGAAGCCCGCGTGATGACGCGGCTGCACACACGTATGCGAAAAAAACCTGCGATATGGAGGTCTGCTCCGTGTGCGGCGCGACGCGTGCTACCGGTGAGAGCCATAGGTTCGACCACGCGTGCGATACGACCTGTAACGATTGCGGTGTCACCAGAGAAATCACCCACGCCTTTGGCGATTTTGTTGTGGTGAGCGAGGCCACCCACTTCAGCGAGGGTCTGAAGCAGAGAGTGTGCCTGGTGTGCGGCCACACGGATACGCTTGTGATCGAGAAGCTGCCCGGCTGGCCCATGTGGCTGATCCTCACCGTATCGGTGGGCGGCACGGCGGTGCTCGCGGGCGGCGGCTTTGCCCTGTATCATTTCGTGTTCAAGAAGCGCAAAAAGTAAGATGAAATAAAGAAAAAACGGCGGTGATCTCACCGCCGTTTTTTATTCTTTGTCTTTGGGTGCAGGAACGAATTCCAACACGTCCTCGATTTTACATTCCAAAACCGAGCAGATACGCGCCAACACATCTGTGTCCAGACGGGTGATTTTGTTTTTGCAATAGTTGTTGATCTGTGTGCGCTGCATCTCCGCCTTGTGGCTCAGCTTGTTTTTGCTGATGCCCGCCTTTTGGATCAGTTCCTCTAATTTGATCTTGATGCTTCCGTATTCGTTCATTTCATTTACCTCGCCGTGCGGTATTGACATTTCCATTATAAATAAGTTATAATAGGAATGTAAGATATAAAAAGTCTTGTCTAACATCTTGCACATATCAAAGGAGAAAGAAAATGGAAGCAAAGGTCGGTATTAAAAAAGAGATCGACACCCTCGGGCGGCTGGTGATTCCCAAGGAGATTCGCGATCGTTATCGCTTGGGAAAGGAGGTGGAGATTGTTCTGACGCCGCGGGGCGTTCTGATCAGGTCACCGCAATTCGAGCTGGTGAAAAAATAAAAAAGCCCCCGAACGGGGGCTTTTTTGTGAAGAATTAGTCCTCGGTTGAGGCAAGGAACGCCTCGTGAGCAGCGATCTCCTCGTCGCTCTTGAAGCACGCGGGAAACGCCTATCCGATCTCGCAGGGCGTGGTAAGCGTGAAGAATAACGCGATCCTCGCGGGCTTTGGGGACGCGCTGTACTTTTCCAAGATTTTCAAGGACGCGATGGGCGTGCCGCCCAAGGCGTATATAGAAAATCTGCACAAGAGTGAGTGAGAAACGAAAAAAGGACACCCCTCGGGTGTCCTTTTTTCGTTTGATAAGCGATAGCTCAGAAATGGATCTTTTCGCCCTTTTTCATTCTGTCGCGGAATTCTGCCGTCGCGCAGAACAAAACGTCGCCCGAGGAGTTGATGGCGGTTTCCAGGGAGTCTTGCACCACGCCCACGATAAAGCCAACGCCCACCATCTGCATGGCAACGTCAGCATTGACGCCAAGCAAGGAGCAGGCCATGGGAATAAGCAGCAGCGATCCGCCCGCTACGCCCGATGCGCCGCAAGCGCCCAGGGTCGCCACGAAGCTCAGCAGGATCGCCAGCAGAATGTTGACCGAAATTCCCTGCGAGAATGCCGCCGCCAGGGACATGACCGTGATCGTGATCGCCGCGCCGTCCATATTGATGGTCGCGCCCAGAGGAATGGCAACGGA
>JAZRFG010000072.1:0-6132 GCA_045661265.1 Eubacteriales bacterium | reverse complement strand
CACAACTTGCAAAAAAAATCAATAGAATTTTGAAAAAATGTCAAAATCTTTTCGTCGGGGCACTTTTTTCGAAATTCAACGGCGTTTTTTCACACAGGGATTGCATTTGTGTCGCAGGTATGTTATAATAGGGTGTCTTTTGTGGAGGGTTATCGAAGCGGTCATAACGAGGCGGTCTTGAAAACCGTTTGGGAGCAATCCCACGTGGGTTCGAATCCCACACCCTCCGCCAGAAAAATCCCCAGCCGAGCCCCGTGTTCGGTTGGGGATTTTTCTTTTGGGTGGAATGTGTGGGTGAGAACCCACGCCGCGCAGCGCGCGGCGTGGGGAGGCAAGAGCGCGGTTTTCAAAGAAAACGGAGCCGTTTAGGCGACGAGCGGTCCTGCCTGGCAAATCCGCAGGATTTGCCGAACGAATAGGTGGCGGTCAGTGACCGCCGCCGTCCACACCCTCCGCCAACAAAAAAACACCCCGTTTGGGGGTGTTTTTTGTTCTGGCGAAAATTCCGCCGTTTGAGGGAAATCAGTAATTCTCTTTTCTCAGCTCAAAGTAAGCCTTAGAGTGTTTGCAAACAGGGCAAAGCTCAGGGGCGGCGGTGCCCATCACCAGGTGGCCGCAGTTGCGGCACTCCCAAACGGTTACGCCACTCTTTTCAAACACAGCCTTCTGCTCCACGTTCGAAAGCAGCGCGCGGTATCTTTCCTCGTGCGCCTTTTCAATGGCGGCCACACCGCGGAACTGTGCGGCAAGCTCGTAGAAGCCCTCCTCCTCCGCGTCCTTGGCGAAGCCATCGTACATATCTGTCCACTCGTAGTTCTCGCCCTCAGCTGCGTGAAGCAGGTTCTCTGCGGTGTCGCCGAGCTCGCCGAGCGCCTTGAACCAGAGCTTTGCGTGCTCCTTTTCGTTCTCTGCGGTTTGCAGGAACAGCGCCGCGATCTGCTCAAAGCCCGCCTTCTTTGCCACGGAAGCAAAGTAGGTATACTTATTTCTTGCCTGGGATTCGCCTGCGAACGCCTCCCAAAGGTTCTTCTCGGTCTTCGTGCCGGCGTAAGGGTTCTTGGCGGGAGCTGCCTCCACCACCTTTTCAAACTTGGATGCGGGCACCTTGCAAACGGGACACTTGAAGCCGTCTGTCATTTCTCCCTCGTGGATATAACCGCATACCGTGCATTTCCATTTAGCCATTGTTTTCGTTTCTCCTTTTTGCTTTTCCTTATTGATGTCGCCACTGCGATCATAGTACATGGTATGAAGCATCTCCTCGGCCAGATCGCTCAAGGGCTTGCCGTAAAAGCTCTCGTAAAGCTCCTTGATCTCGGCATTTTCGTGGCTGAGTCGAAGCGTCATCGCGGCATCTCTCTTGTAAAGACTTTCGATGCGCGCCTTGCGGCTGGCGTTAGCGTCCGCCGCGAAATCGCGGGGCTGTCCGCCGCCGCCGATACAACCGCCGGGGCAGGTCATGACCTCGACAAAGTGATATTCCTTTTCACCGCGCTTGATGAGGTCAATGAGCTTGCGCGCGTTCGCCGTTCCGTAAACAACGGCAACGTTGACAGTCAAGCCCTTGATCGCAAGACTTGCTTCTCTGATGCCCTCATAGCCGCGAACCGGCTGGAGGTCAAGCAGCGCGCTCGGAGGTACTTCCCCTGTGATATAGGTGTACGCGGTGCGAAGCGCTGCCTCCATCACGCCACCCGTATTGCCGAAGATCACGCCGGCACCCGATGCCTCGCCCATCACGCGATCGTAATCGCTGTCCGCAAGGGACGCGAAGTCGATCTCCGCCTCCTTTGCCCAGCGGGCAAGCTCGCGCGTGGTGACAACAAAGTCCATATCCCGCATCTCGGGAATACCAAGCTTTCTGCCGGCGGCGTTCATCTCCTCGCGGCGGATCTCAAACTTCTTCGCCGTGCAAGGGGTCAGCGCCACGTTGACGATCTTTCTCGGATCAATGCCCATCTTCTGCGCGAAATAGGTCTTGATGGTGGGGCCCTGCATACCGATGGGGCTCTTGGCACTGGAGATATGCGGCAGCATTTCGGGGTAGTAGGTCTCCGCAAGCTTCACCCACGCGGGGCAGCAGCTTGTAAACTGCGGCAGGGGCTTGTTCCCCTTGGTGATGCGCTGCACCAGCTCGCTGGCCTCCTCCACGATGGTGAGGTCTGCGGCAAAGTTGGTGTCAAGCACGTAATCCGCGCCAAGCGCGCGCAGCAGCGCCACCATCTTGCCCTGCACGAAGCTGCCCTTGGACATGCCGAACTCCTCGCCGAGCGCCACGCGCACGGAGGGGGAGGTGCTGACGATGACGATCTTATCGGGATCTGCGATCGCACCTCTCACGTCCGGGTACTCATAGACCTCGGTGATGCTTGCCGTGGGGCAAACGTTGGCGCACTGTCCGCAATGAATGCAGATCGCACATCCCCCCGTCTGCTCAAACGTATACGTGCCGTGCACGCCGATGTCGTTGGTGCATACCTCGCGGCACAGTCCGCATTTGATGCACAGCTCTTCCTTGCGACAAATACTCGGGTTATCCTTTTCGATCGGCACCCGAACGGATAATGGCAAATGCTTTTCCATTGTAATACCTCCCGCACTTTTGTCTGCTCAAGCAGGATTTTATACACTGCTCTGTGTTACCACCATTATAACATCAAGCCCTCTCTTTTTCAATCGTTTTTTCTTCAAAATCGTCAGTTTTTTTCAGCCATTTCGGCATCACTCTTCTTATTAAGGAAAGCTTTTCTTAACTTTCCACACATTTTCTTTTCCAATCTATTGACATCTGCGCAAGGATATGGTAAAATGATTTCGTATTTAATAAAAAACACAAAAGCTATGATGAAACGAGTAACACGGATTTCCCATTCAAAGAGAGTCGTTGCAGGTGAGAGAACGGCAATGGGACCTGTGTGAAAAACACTTCGGAGCCGACGGAAGAAAGCCGAAAGGCGATTAGAACCGTCCGTTTGTCGCGTCAAGACGCAATGAAGAGGGCCGCTTCGCGGTCAATTTGGGTGGTATCGCGGAATTTTTTCGTCCCATGTCGAAAGACGGGGGCGATTTTTTGTTTTTTTACCGCCCGCAAAGCCAAAACTATACTACAATCAGGGAGGATTCTACTATGCTTAGAACTCACAACTGCAACGAACTCAACGCCACAAGCATCGGCCAGCAGGTCACGCTTTGCGGCTGGGTGGAGACCGTCCGCGACCACGGCGGCGTGCTTTTCGTCGACCTGCGCGACCATTACGGTGTGACGCAGATCGTCTTTTCCGACGACAAGATGCTCGCCGGCATCACCAAGGAAACCGTGGTGAAGATCGAGGGCGAGGTCACCAAGCGCGACGAGGAGACCGTCAACCCCAAGATCGCCACGGGTATGATCGAGGTGCGCGCCGCATCCATCGAGGTGCTGGGCCCCTGTCAGCTCGGACTTCCCTTTGAGATCGACGCTTCCACGCAGACCCGCGAGGAGGTGCGCCTCAAGTACCGCTACCTTGACCTGCGCAACCGCCACATCCACGACAACATCGTGCTGCGCTCCCGCGTGCTCTCCTACCTGCGCGCGCAGATGGAGGATATGGGCTTTTTGGAAATCCAGACCCCCATTCTTACGGCCTCCTCTCCCGAGGGCGCGCGTGACTATCTCGTGCCCAGCCGCAAGCATAAGGGCAAGTTCTATGCCCTGCCTCAGGCGCCTCAGCAGTTCAAGCAGCTTCTGATGGCCTCCGGCTTCGACCGCTATTTCCAGATCGCACCCTGCTTCCGTGACGAGGACGCCCGTCAGGACCGCTCGCCGGGTGAGTTCTATCAGCTCGACTTCGAGATGTCCTTTGCCACCCAGGAGGACGTGTTCGCTGTCGCCGAGCAGGTGGTCTACAACACCTTCAAGAAGTTCTCGAACAAGGAGGTCTCCAAGCCCCCCTTCCGCCGCATCACCTTTGCGGACGCGATGCTCAAGTACGGCTCCGATAAGCCCGACCTGCGCAACCCGTTGGAGATCAAGGACCTCACCGGCTTCTTCGCCTCTCACGATTTCCTTGAGATCAATGGCCGCACCATTCCCTTTAAGAACAAGATGGTGCGCGGCATCGTGGCCAACTATCTGGTGAAAAAGGACGGCGAGGGCGACGGCAAAAAGGCGTTTGAAAAGGCCATCGACACCTACTCCCGCAGCATCGGCATGAAGTTCGGCTGCGGCTATATCACCCTGGAGGGTGGCGAGTACAAGGGCCCGATCGCCAAGTTCCTGTCCGAAGAGGAGAAGGCCGAGCTGACCGCACTTTGCGGCATCAAAGAGGGCGACTCCCTGTTCTTCATCAGCGACGCCCCCGCCGTCATCAACTCCCTTGCAGGTCAGATGCGCACCTGGATCGGCAACGAGCTGGGCCTTATCAAGACCGACCGCTTCGAGTTCTGCTTCATCGTGGACTTCCCGATGTACGAGCGCAATGAGGAAACGGGCAAGATCGACTTCACCCACAACCCCTTCTCGATGCCCCAGGGCGGTATGGACGCGCTGCTCAACAAGGATCCGCTTGAGATCTTTGCTTACCAGTACGACATCGTGTGCAACGGCGTCGAGCTTTCCTCGGGTGCCGTGCGTAACCACAACCCCGAGATCATGCGCAAGGCGTTTGAGATCGCGGGCTACGGCGAGGAGGACGTCAAGGCGAAGTTCGGTGCGCTTTACACCGCATTCTCCTACGGCGCACCGCCCCACGCGGGCATGGCGCCCGGCGTGGACCGCATGATCATGCTGATCGCCGAGGAGGACACCATCCGTGACGTCATCGCATTCCCCTTGAACGGCAACGCACAGGATCTGATGATGGGTGCACCCGGCGAGGTCACCGAGCAGCAGCTGCGCGAGGTTCACATCAAGGTGCGTGACTAACGCAAGGTTTCGTGATTAACACACTGAAAACGGAGGTCTTACAATGGAAAAAGACACGCTGTTACTTTTGGAAAAAGTAAACCAGCTTTCCCTCACCGAGGACGAGCGCACAAAGGTGCTCGCCTTCTTCGAGGGGGCCGAGCAGGATAAAGCCGCCCTTGACGCCATCGACACCGAGAACGTCGCGCGTATGGTGCACGTGCTGCCCATCGGCACCGTGGTGCGCGAGGACGTGGCGAAGAAGATCTTCGAGCGCGACGAGCTGCAAAAGGGCGCGCCCGAGGTGATGGACGGCTACTGGCAAGTGCCGCGCGTCGTCGAGTAAGGGGGATAACGGAATGAAAAAGATCATGCTGGATCAGATGATCCTCACCACCTGCTGCCCCACCAACGCGGGCTCGCGCATGCTGGACGGCTACACCAGCCCCTTCACCGCAACCGTGGCGGAAAAGCTGGGCGAAAAATACGAGATCGCGGGCAAGGCGCCCGTGGGCGAGTTTGCCATCGACCTTGTGGGCGAAACCTGTTTTGCAGGTGCCGCCGACACCGCCGAGGCGCTGAAAAACGGCACCGTTTCGGCACTGATTTCCTTTGACGTGAACGGCGCGCCCCGCCGCGTTGCCGCACAGCAGGGACTGGTCTTCGTCAAGCCCACCTACGGCATCGTCTCCCGCTATGGCACCGTACCCGTGGCTTGCTCGGGCGAGTGCGTGGGCGTGATGGCCAAAACCGCCGCCGAGTGCCGCGCGGTGCTTTCCGACATGGTCGGCAAGGACGAGCGCGACGGCACGATGCACGCGGACGAGGTGTGCAAGAGTGCACTTGACAGCGCTCCCGTGAAAAAGGTCGCCGTGCTGAAGATGGACGGCGCCGAGAGCGCCGAAATGGCTGCCGCAAAGCAAATTATGGTGGCAAACGGTATCGAAATTACCGAAATCGACGCGGGCGTGATCGCTTGCGCAAACGCCGCGTGGAACATGCTCATGTGCGCGGAGCTTTGCAACAACGTTTCCCGCTATGACGGCGTGAAATACGGCTACCGCACCAAGAATTACAAGAACCTTGACGAGCTTTACACGAACAGCCGTACCGAGGCGTTCGGTCTTTTGCTCAAGACCGCGATCCTTTACGGCTCCGACGTGCTTTCCACCAAGAACTATATGGCCAAGTACGACAAGGCGATGCGCGTGCGCCGCGTGGTGAGCGAAGCGTTCGCGGCCATCTTCGCC
>JAZRFG010000071.1:0-1039 GCA_045661265.1 Eubacteriales bacterium | reverse complement strand
TACCTCAGACACGCCAGCTTCCCAAGCGGCATCGATCGCGTTCTTGAGGGAGGTATAGTAATAGGTTGTGCTATCCTTTGTATAGGAAGCAAAGTGCACGGTGGGATCGTACGCGGTTGCACCGTTGGGATCGTTTGCAGGGGGCTCTACCACTTGCGGAGTGCCACCTGTGATATCCCAAACGGTCTGAGTGCCAGCTGCCGCAAAAGCGGCTTCCTCGGTGGTGAAATAGACCACGTCCGGTGCGCCGCCGACGGTATCGCCAACACGGTAGCTGTAGCCGCCCGCAAGCGCCGTCGCGTCACTGCCGAAGAGTTGAGTGACCTTTACGGTGCCGCCGTTAGCCAGCGCATATGTAGCACCGCTTGTCAGCGTAACATCGGTAACGATCATGTCGAGCACAGCGCCGGCAGCACCCTTGGCGATGGCAGCATTCGCGGTGGTATTGGTAACATTGAACGTGGAAGAGGCGCCACCAACGTACACCAAGTATGACGTACCTGCCGTAGGAGAGGTATACGTAATCGTACAATTATTAAATGTAAAAACGCTCGCCCCAGAACCACCGGATTTACGATCAATTCCGGCATTAGCAGAGGTAGTTATAGTCACGTTTTCAAACGCGAGCTGCGACCCATTGTAATACCAAATGCTGTCGCCGGCAAGAATATTCAGCGTCACGGCCTTGCCTTCTGCCCCCTTGATGGTAAGCTTCTGGCCACTAGAAACAATAAATGCATCTTTGCCAACAGAAGCATCGCTGAACATCGTGACCACGTTCGCGGTGCTATTGTTATTCAGCGCGTACGTGACCGCCTCGCTAAAGGTCGTGTAGTACTTTTCAACGGTCGTCCCGTCACCAACGCCGGCAACCGCGCCATCTGCAGAACCAACCTCAGCCGCCGACGCCGCCAGCGCAAAAAGAGCCAGCAGGGACAGCACAAGCACGGTGAACAGAAGTGTGCGCTTTACGAATACTTTCATGAGGTTCCTCGCTTTCCGATCATTTCGTTTCATTGCAAGAAAATGACCAAAAAAT
>JAZRFG010000070.1:0-6370 GCA_045661265.1 Eubacteriales bacterium | reverse complement strand
ATGGTGCACCCCTTCGTGCTTTCCAACTGCGGCATCGACCCTGAGGTCTACAGCGGCTTTGCCTTCGGCATGGGTCTGGAGCGTGTCACGATGACGCGCTACGGCATTGACGACATCCGTCTGTTCTACGAAAACGACGAGAGATTCCTCAAGCAGTTCTAAAAGGAGGAAAAAAGAATGAATCTGTCTATGAAATGGCTGGCGGACTTTGTGGACATCAGCGACGTAAATATCAAGGATTATTGCGACAAGCTCACCCTCACCGGCTCGAAGGTAGAGGGCTTTGAGGTGATGGGCGCTGAGATCGAAAACGTGGTCGTGGCGCGCATCAAAAAGATCGTTCCCCACCCCGACAGCGACCATCTGCTGATCTGCACGATGGACGTGGGCACGGGCGAGGATACCCAGATCGTGACCGGTGCGCAGAACGTGTTTGAGGGTGCGATCGTGCCCGCAGCGCTCCCCGTGGCAAAGCTGCCCGGCGGCGTTGTCATCAAGGACGGCAAGCTGCGCGGTGTTCCCTCGCACGGCATGCTCTGCTCGATGGGTGAGCTGAACCTCACCGCCCACGAGTGCCCCGGTAAGGAGGAAAACGGCATTCTCATTCTGGACGAGAGCTTCGCCGATCAGATCGGCCAGGATATCCGCAAGGCGCTCTTGCTTGACGACACCGCCGTGGAGTTTGAAATCACCTCCAACCGTCCCGACTGCCTTTCCGTCATTGGCCTTGCACGCGAGAGCGCGGTATCCTTTGGCCGCAAGCTGAGCGTTCCCACGCCCGCCGTAAAGGGTGTGCAGGACGGCGACAAGGTTGAAAATTACCTTTCCGTTGGCATCGAAGCCCCCGACCTTTGCTATCGCTATGCGGCAAAGGTGGTGAAGAACGTGCGCATCGCGCCCTCTCCTATGTGGCTTCGTATGCGCCTGTACGCCGCAGGCGTGCGCCCCATCAACAACATCGTGGACATCACCAACTACGTAATGCTGGAATACGGCCAGCCCATGCACGCGTTTGACTACGCGCAGCTGGAGGGCTCCGCCATTCGCGTGCGCCGTGCGACCGAGGGCGAGCAGTTCAAGTCCCTGGACGATATCGACCACACGCTGGACCAGTCGATGCTGGTCATCGCCGACGAAAAGAAGGCGTGCGCGCTTGCCGGTGTAATGGGTGGCGCGAACAGCGAGATCAAGGACGACACCAAGACCGTGGTGTTTGAGTCCGCTTGCTTCAACGGCGCTTCCGTGCGCGTGACCGCCAAGAAGAACGGTATGCGCACCGAATCCTCTGCTCGCTTTGAAAAGGGTCTTGACCCCGAGAACTGCTATGCCGGTCTGATGCGCGCCTGCGAGCTTGTGGAGCTTTTGGACGCGGGCGACGTGGTAGACGGCCTCATCGACGTATATCCCACCAAGGCACAGACCGTGGTGCTTCCCTTTGAGCCCGCACGCTACAACAAATTCCTTGGCACCGACATCACCGAGGCCCGTATGGCCGAAATTCTCACCGAGCTTGGCTGCAAGGTGGCAGACGGCAAGATCACCGTTCCCTCCTTCCGCGCAGACCTTGCTTGCATGAACGATATCGCCGAGGAGATCATGCGTATCTACGGCTACGACAAGATCGTTTCTACCAAGATCGTGGCAGAAACCACCGAGGGTGGCCGCACGCCCAAGCAGGCGTTTGGCATCGACGTGGAGAATGCCCTTTACGGCATGGGGGTGGACGAGATTCAGACCTTCTCCTTCATCTCCCCCAAGTACTATGAAAAGATCCGCCTGCCCGAGGAAAAGCGCCGCAGCGTGGTGATCTCCAACCCCCTGGGTGAGGACACCAGCGTGATGCGCACCACCGCCCTGCCCTCGATGCTGGAGGTGCTGGCGCGCAACGCCAACTTCCAGAACGAAAACGTTCGTCTTTTTGAAATGGGCTCGATCTACCTGCCCGACGAGGATCCCGCAAAGCTGCCCTACGAGGGCAAGATGCTCACGCTTGGTATGTACGGCGACGCGGACTTCTACACCGTTAAGGGCGTGATTGAAAACCTGCTTGCGCTTGCCGCGATCAAGGGCGCGGAGTGGGTGGCAGTTAGCGACAACGCCTCCTATCACCCCGGCCGCTGCGCCAAGGTGATGCTGGGTGACAAGGAGCTGGCCGTGTTCGGTCAGATCCACCCCGTTGTGGCAGAAAATTACGGCGTTTCGATGCCGATCTATGCCGCCGAGATCGACTTTGACGCACTTTTCGCGGCTCGCACCGCTGAAAAGCACTACAAGCCCCTGCCTAAGTTCCCCGCCACCACGCGCGACTTCTCCTTTGTGTGCGATGAGGAGCTGGAGGTCGGCAAGATCATCGCCGTGATGCAAAAGGCGGGCGGCAAGCAATGCGAGGCCGTTTCCCTGTTTGACATCTACCGCGGCGTTCAGGTCGGCGAGAACAAGAAATCCGTTTCTATCCGCATGACGTTGCGCGCTGAGGATCATACCATGACTGTGGAGGACGCAGAAAAGGTGACCAAGAAGGTTCTGGTGCTGCTGGAGCGCGAGCTTGGCCTTACCCTGCGCGCATAAAACGATGGAAAGAGAAAAGGTTGCCCGCATCAACGAGCTTGCGCGTCTGCAAAAGGAGCGCACGCTCACCGATGCGGAAAAAACAGAGCAAGCCGCGCTTCGCGCCGAATACGTGGCAGAGATCCGCGCCAGCTTTGGCGGAATGCTGCAAAACACGGTGATCGAGCGCCCTGACGGCACGCGCGAGCATCTACCAAAAAAATAAAGAAAAAGGAGGGGTTTGATGGAACCCGTAAAGATCTATACCGCAAGCCCCGAGGAAACCGAGCGCGCGGGAGCGCAGCTGGCACAGCGTTTGCTTGACGAGTGTGCGCTCCCCCGCTACATCGCCCTTTACGGCGATCTCGGTGTGGGAAAGACCGCCTTTGTGCGGGGCGTGGCAAGCGTGCTTTGCCCCCTCGCGGCGGTACGCTCCCCCACCTTTGCACTGGTCAACGAGTATCGCGGCCAGGTGCCTGTATTCCATTTCGACATGTACCGCATCACGGGTGAGGACGATCTGTATTCGATCGGATACGACGACTATCTTCTGCGCGGCGGCGTGATCCTTGTGGAATGGAGCGAAAATATCCCCTTTGCCCTGCCCGACACGTATTTGCGCGTGACGATCACCAAAAACGATCCCGCCACGCCCGAAAGTCGTGAAATTCTGATCGAGGAGGTACGCTCATGCTGATCTTGGCTCTTGACAGCACTGCTATCGTTGCCAGCGTCGCGCTTTGCCGCGACGAGCAGCCCATCGCCACCTTCACCGTGAAGAACGGCAACACGCACAGTGAAACGCTTCTGCCAATGGTAGAGGCAGTGCTGAAATCCGCGGGCATCAGTGTCGCGGACATTGACCTTTTCGCGTGCAGCGTGGGGCCCGGATCCTTTACCGGCGTTCGCATCGGCGCCGCCACGATCAAGGGACTGGCCTTCGGACAAAACAAAAACTGCCTTGGCGTTTCCACGCTGGAGGCGCTGGCACAAAACCTGGTTCCCTTTGACGGGATCCTTTGTCCTGTGATGAATGCCCGCCGCGGACAGGTATATAACGCCCTGTTCCGCTTTGAGAATGGCGAGCTTATAAGACTTTGCGAGGATCGCGCGCTTTCCGTCGCCGACCTTGCCGCCGAGCTTGCCGAACGTGGCCAACCCTTTGCCCTTTGCGGTGACGGCGTTGCAGAATTCCATCGTCTGGCACCAAATTCCGCCCCTGTAAGCGTGCCGACGCTTTTAGAGGATCAATCTGCCGTTTCGGTTGCCAAGGTGGCGCTACGCCGCGCAAATGCGGGTGAGAGTGGATCAGACACCTCGCTTGCACCCGTATATCTGCGCTTGCCGCAGGCGGAGCGTGAAAGATTGGAAAAATTAAAGCAATAACCTTTCCCCGAAAGGAGTATTTCATGAAAAAAATCATTATCGGCTGTGACCACGCCGCTCCCGAGCTCAAAAACACCGTTCGCGACCACCTGATCGCGCGCGGATTTGACGTTGTGGACGTGGGTGTTCACACCACAGACAGCTGTCATTACCCCGACATCGCGCGCAAGGTCTGCGAAAAGGTACAAAGCGGCGAGCGCGAGATGGGTATTCTGGTTTGCGGCACCGGCATCGGTATGTCGATGGCGGCAAACAAGCACACGGGCATTCGTGCCGCCTGCTGCTCCGACACCTTCAGTGCGCGTCTGACGCGTGCACACAACGACGCCAACGTGCTGTGCTTCGGCGCGCGCGTGGTGGGTGCCGGTCTTGCACTGGAGCTGGTCGATGCCTTTGTTGACACCGCCTTTGAGGGTGGCAAGCACCAAACTCGCGTCGACATGGTCATGCAGATCGAGCGCGAGCAAAAGGCCTGATGCTTGGCCTGCATACCGTTGCCGACGTGCTTCGCGCCTCGGTCGGCACGGATATGGCTCCTGCCACCTCGGCGGTGATCGTAGCTGCGGGTGACTCCACACGTATGGGCAAGGGTGTTTCCAAACAGCTGCTTGTGCTCTCGGGCGTGCCTGTGCTTGCGCGCACGCTCCACGCCTTTTCGCGATCCGGCTATATCGACGAGATCGTAGTGGTCACCAGGCCCGAGGATATGCAACAGGTGAGCGAGATGCTGCCGAAATACGGCATTGAAAAGCCCGTGCGCCTGGTCGCAGGCGGTGCCACGCGCGCCGAATCGGTCAAGCGCGGCGTAGCGGCAATCAGCAAAAAGGCCAAATTTGTGGCGATCCACGACGGCGCACGCTGTCTGATCACGCCGCAAATGATCAAAAAGGTGCTGCGCGCGGCCTATCTGCATCGCGCGGCCACTGCTGCCTGCACCGTCAGCGACACGGTAAAGATCGCCACCAAGCGCGGCTTTATCGCGCGCACGGAAAACCGCGATCATGTGTGGCTGGCACAAACGCCGCAGGTGTTTGACGTCAATCTGTATCGCGCGGCTCTGGCAAACGTGGCTGATAACGCCCTGACCGACGACAATCAGCTACTTGAGGCGATCGGCTACCCTGTGAAGCTGGTGGATTGCGGCGCGGACAATCTGAAGATCACCCGCCCTGAGGATCTGCCCCGCGCACAGGCCATTCTGGCACAACGGAGGGCAAAGAAATGAGGATCGGACATGGCTATGACGTCCATCGCCTGGTCGAGGGACGTGATCTCATTCTGGGCGGTGTCAAGATCCCCTTTGAAAAGGGACTTCTCGGACACTCCGACGCGGACGTGCTGACACACGCCGTGATGGACGCGCTGCTCGGTGCCGCCGCGCTTGGCGACATCGGCAAGCATTTCCCCGACAGCGATCCCGCTTATCGAGGTGCAAACAGCTTAACGCTTGCCCGCGAGGTGGCAGCGCTGCTGCGAGCCAAAAATTATCGTGTGGGAAACGTGGACGCCACGGTGCTGGCACAAGCCCCCAAGCTTGCCCCCCACATTGTGCAAATGCGGGAAAATCTGGCCGAGGCACTGGGCGTGCCCACAGACGCGATCAGCGTAAAGGCCACAACCGAGGAAGGGCTTGGCTTTACCGGCACGGGCGAGGGCATCACCGCCCACGCGGTTTGCCTGATCGAACAGCTCCCCCGCGCGCAAAAGTTACAAAAATTATAAAAAAGACCGCACCAAGGCGCCTTGATGCGGCCGTAAAGCAGGGAGCGCGGGCGACCTTCCCACTTCCTGTTTCTTTCACCCCCACCCGTCACCCCATGCGGGCTTTACACTTGTCATACTATGTCGAAAAAATTTATTTGTGAGGTATTATTATGAAAATCTCCCCTTCCCTTTTGGCTGCTGACTTCACCAAGCTTGGCGAAGAGGTTGCACGCATCAGCGCCGCAGGCGCCGAAATGCTCCATCTGGACGTGATGGACGGCAACTTCGTGCCCAACATGAGCTTCGGTGCCGACGTGATCAAGGCGATCCGTCCCGTTTCGGATATCTTTTTTGACGTGCATCTGATGATCGACCGTCCCGAGCGCTACATCGATAAGTTTATTGCTGCCGGCGCTGACGGCGTGACCATTCACTATGAGAGCACCGAGAACCCCGCCGAGGTCCTGAAAGCCATTCGCGCGGCCGGCAAGAAATCCGGTCTTTCCATCTCCCCTGACACCCCCGCCGAGGCAATTGAGGAGCTGCTTCCCCTTGCCGACATGGTGCTTGTGATGACGGTCTACCCCGGCTTTGGCGGTCAGAAGCTGATCCCCGCACAGCTGGAAAAAGCGCAGAAGGTGCGCAATATGCTTGATGCGAAGGGCCTTACCGCCACCGACGTGCAGGCAGACGGCGGCATCGGTCTTGGCAATCTCGCGGACGTGCTTGCGCA